>WGMG01000007.1 GCA_016125185.1 Armatimonadota bacterium
CCTCCGAGCCGCCTGGGGCGCGATCCCGAGTTCTGCCAACTGGAACGAAGCCGCCGACCTTAACGGCGACGGCGTCATCGGCACCGCTGACTTCAATATCATGCGAGCCGACTGGGGCGGAATAGGCGACAGCTAAAAGCCACCTCCCTCACCGACAAATTCAGGCTCTTCGACTTCGGTCGAAGAGCCTGAATTGCTTTTAGAAGCACAGTGGTGAGTATTTTATCAATTCAAGTAACATTTTATAGTTACAGATGAAATGCGATTTTTCGTGCCGTTTTCAAAAGGCACAAAAACCTGCAAGCGGGACTAAAGTCCCGGAAGAAAATTATAAGATTAGGTTCAAAATCTGCCGTTCCCAACGCCCCATCATAAATACTCTTGAGCCATTTTGTGCCATTTTGATATAGTCAACAACCTTTCGAATTTGGTTGCGAGGTTATTATCATGGTGAGGCAGTTTTGATCATGAGCGATTTGTCAACCGGATCGCCCGTGCTCAAGGTTCTAGCAACGGTGGAGAACGCCTCACGGGGCTCAGCCGACCTCTCGCCCGGCGACAACCAAATCCAAGGTGGCTACCTCAAGAAGAAACTACGAGGGCGGCCAAATGCTTCCACATAGGAAGTGATTCAAATGACTAAAAGACCCATACTCAAAAAATCATCGCTAACCCTAGTTGGCCCGTTTGCCCTCGCGATTGCGGCCAATGCCAGCCCCCAAACCACAACGAAGCTCGTTCCGTTGCCGGATTCGGTCTTGCCCGTCCTATCCCAGAGCTTCCCCCTGCTGACCAAAGCCCCTGTGGCCAGTTCGAATCTGATCGAAGTGTCCATCAGCCTCAAGCCGAGAGATGAGTACGGCCTCCAGGCATATGCCGATGCCGTCAGCGATCCAAAGTCGGCCATCTACCGCCACTTCATCTCCCCTCAGGAAGTCGGCATCCGCTACGGCGCGTCGGCCAAGGACATCTTGGCCGTCAAGCAATTCCTGACCGGAGGCGGTCTTACCATCACCCACGTCGGCGCTAACAACATCACCATCGCCGCAACCGGTACGCAGACCCAAGTCGAAGCACTCTTCAACACCACGATCAGCAACTTCCAAGTTACTGAAGACACCGGCACGATTTCGTACCGAGCCAATGTGACCCCGCTGAACGTTCCGTCCACGTTGGTCAGCAAGATTCAAAGCGTCGATGGCGTCGAAAGTTACACTCGCCCCCAAATGCGTGGCACCACCCTTGCGCCCAGCATGACGCGAACTCTCTACGGACTCGCCTCAATGTTCTCGGCCGGTTGGACCGGCTCCGGGCGAACCGTCGGCATCTCGAGTTGGGACGGCTTTAGCCTCAACAACGGCAACCTGTTCATCTCTCGCTATGGCCTGCCGACCCCATCCGGCGGCGCGATGTCCAACGTGAGCGTCGTCCATGTCGGTACCGGAAGCCAAAACAACACTGCGCAAGGTGAAGGCGATCTAGACTTCCAGATGATCCTCGCGGCCGCGCCCTTGGCCAACATCGTCATCTACGATGGCACGGGCGGAAATCTGACCACCGTTCTCTCCACTGAAGCCTCGTCGAACACAGCGGACATCATCACAGAAAGCTATGGCTGGAGCATTTCGGCTAGTACGGCTGCCACGGCACACACCCAGCACCTGTCCATGACTGCCTCCGGCATCACTTACATGGCGGCGTCCGGCGACGCGGGAACGACTCTTGGCCCATACGACTACCCGGACTATGATCCTGAAGTGCTGAGCGTGGGCGGAACCATCGCCACGACCGATGCGTCTGGCAACCGAACGAGCGAAACTACGTGGGGCAAGTCCGGTACCAATGGCGGCGGTGGCGGCTGGTGTACTTCCTCCGGCGCAAACGGCTCGTCGTTCAACGTGCATCCTAGCTGGCAGGTTGGTACGGGCGTTCCTTCGTCGTCGACCGTCAATAAGCGGCTGGTTCCCGACGTAGCCCTCCACGCCTCTGGTGCGAACGGCTTTAACAGCCCCTATGCCTACTATGCGTACTCCAGCAACACGCTGTACACGTTTAGCGGTACCAGCGCGGCGTCGCCGACCTTCGCGGCCGGTCTCGCGGCCTGCGAACAGCGACTGTACGCAGCTCGCGGAACGGCAAGACTTGGACGCATCCAAGACTTCATCTACGCGCAGAACGGTCGATCCGACGTGTGGTACGACATCACGACCGGAGCGAGCATTGGCAAGTTGCCAAGCAGTGGCGGTGGTTCTTTGAACAGAAAGACCGCTAACCCGACCGCGGGTTGGGACTTCTGCACCGGTTGGGGCGCAGTCAACTTCAACGCATTCTACGGAACGTTGTAAGAGTCAATCGAAGATCGGATCAAGGTCGTCCCTGGCGCATAAGCCGGGGACGACTATTGTTTTGCCAACAGCACGAATACCCGGCACGATTTGTGCGTCATAATCAGGAAGAGAAAAAGCGAATGTTCGCTTCGTTGCCATTCATCCTCTTATTGATCCTTCAGGGCTTTGCACGACAAGACTGTGCAGAGTTGCTGTCGTGTCACCAGGATTTGGCGAACATTCCGGTTCAGGCTCGAAACCTCAAGGCTTTCGACGACCTCTTCGCATCGCTTTCTTTTGCGTCATTTGACCACAAGAACGCGGGCGAAGTATCGCTGAACGTCCCTAGTCGGGACGAAGCGCAAAAGACCCCCGTTTTCATAGAAGGCAACGCCCAAATTCGCGACGGATTCCTCGAAATCCGCCGATCCAGAGACGGACCCGCAAGCTAATCGACTCCGATTCTTGCCCCTTGTGCGCCTGCGTGCGCCACGTCCACCTCTTATAAACCCATGCTAGAACTCCTAAGAAAGCTCTTCGATACGTCGAAGAGAGACATTGAAACGATTCAACCGCTCGTCGACAAGATCAGTGCCTTTGAGGCCAATATCGAGAATCTTTCCGACGAAGAACTCAAAGACAAGTGCTACGCTCTCCGCCATCGAGCCCGAGGCGGCGAGAAAGGCGAAGAACTGACGGTCGAAACCTTCGCCTGTGTCCGCGAAGTCAGCAAGCGAACCCTCGGTATGCGCCACTTCGACGTCCAGTTGGTCGGTGGCCTGGTCCTCCACCACGGACGAATCGCCGAAATGAAGACCGGTGAAGGTAAGACGCTTGTCGCTGCCGCCCCGCTCGTCCTTAACGCCCTCGGCGGCCGAGGCGCCCACCTTGTTACGGTCAACGACTACCTCGCCCGTCGTGACGCGGTCTGGATGGGTCCGATCTATCACTTCTTCGGCCTGTCCGTTGGCATCATTCAAGGTCAGAGCGAAGAGAACGACGAATTGGGAGGTAGTTATCGCTACGAGCCGGGTGCCGATATCGTGGGCGATCCTCGCTATCTGAATCTGGTCCCCTGTAGCCGACGAGACGCCTACTCCTGCGACATCACCTACGGCACCAACCACGAATTCGGCTTCGACTACCTTCGCGACAACATGGCGTTCAGCGAAGAAGACCTCGTGATGAGCGAGCTCCACTACGCCATCATCGACGAAGTCGACTCGATCTTGATCGACGAAGCGCGAACTCCGCACATCATCTCTGGTCCCTCGATGGAAGACGTTTCGACCTATAAGACCATCGATGGCTTGGTGAAGCAACTGACGCCCGAAGAGCACTGGACCGCCGATAAGAAAAACCACAGTGCAACCCTGACCGAAGAGGGCATGGACAGGCTGGAAGAGATGCTCGGTATCGACAACATCGCCGCCGACGTCAAGCTCCTCCACTACATCAACGCGTCGGTCAAGGCCCACGGCCTCTTCACCCGCGACATCGACTACGTCGTCCGAAGCGGAGAAGTCGTGATTGTCGACGAGAACACGGGACGAATGATGTTCGGTCGCCGCTTCAGCGATGGTCTGCACCAAGCCCTGGAAGCGAAGGAAGGTGTTCGCGTTCAAAACGAAAGCCAGACGGTTGCGACCATCACGTTCCAGAACCTTTTCCGACTTTACGAAAAGCTGGCCGGTATGACCGGTACGGCCAAGACCGAGGAAGACGAGTTTCGAAAGATTTACGGCCTCGACGTCGTCAGCGTTCCGACACACCGACCGAAGCAGCGCGAAGACCACGGCGACAGCATCTACAAGACGCACGAAGCCAAATTCCGCGCGATCGGTTACGAAATCCTTCGACTCTACACGAAGCAACAGCCGGTCCTCGTGGGTACACGGTCGATCGAAATGTCCGAAATCGTCTCCAACCGACTGGAAGCCGACATGCTTCAGAAGTTGGTGATCACCAAGCGGCTGCAGAGCATGAACGAGGTGACGAAGGAGCTGAAGGGCGACCAAGCAAAGGATGCCCGCCGCTTCTACGAGATGAACCTTGCCGAGCTCAACATGAGCGAGGTTGCCATGCTCCTCGGTCAGATGGGTCTGCCGACCTCGATTACCGACGCCAACTGGACCGACTGGTGCCTGAAGGAGTGGGGACTGGAAGAGTCCAACCGTGAGTTCCTATTGGAAGCTCTGAAGCATGGCATCCCGCACAACATTTTGAACGCGAAGTTCCACGAGCAAGAAGCGGTCATCATTGCCGAAGCTGGCCGAAAGGGCGCCGTCACCATTGCTACCAACATGGCTGGCCGTGGCGTTGACATCCTTCTTGGTGGCCGCGTCGAAGACGATCTCGTCCGCATGGCCCGCGATCAGGTCGCAGTCGCTCACGACGGCGTCGACGAGTACGGCGAAACCTTCAAGAGCTACCGACGTGGTGGTCACGAGCGCGCCGCACCGCCGCTTCCGCTGAGCGACCAAGAGCGACGCGAGCAGGCAGAGATCGTCCGAGCCCTCGGCGGTCTGTTTATTCTTGGTACGGAACGACACGAGTCGCGACGAATCGACAACCAGCTTCGTGGACGATCGGGACGTCAAGGCGACCCCGGCGAATCGAAGTTCTATGTCTCGCTCGAAGACCAGCTTTGGAAGATCTTCAACCCGAACATGCTGGAGAATCCGATGCTGAAGGCCTGGCCCCCGATGGAAGAGGTGAACGCTAACTTCCTCAGTCGAATGATCCAGAAGACGCAGGAGCGAATCGAGAACCACTACTTCGAGGCTCGAAAGAACGTTCTTGAGTACGACGACGTTCTGAACGCTCAACGCGAACACATCTACGGCCTTCGCCGCGAAGTTCTGTTGGGTAAAGACGTTCGCGAAGAGCTCCTCAACTACGTTGACGAGGTGGTTGCCGACATCTGCGACAACGCTTGGATGATCGAGGAGAACGGCGACCGAGTGTTCGACCACTCCGTTCTGTTCGAAGACCTTAACGAAATCTTCCCGCTGGTGGATTACGCCACGATCGCCGACCTCGAAAAGCACGAGCCAGGCGAGCCTGTGATTTCCTTTGTCCAGGACATCGCCCGAAAGGCATACGACGAAAAGGTCGAGCAGGCGGGCGAGGCGATGCCGGAAGCCGAGCGGTTCGTGATGCTCCGCGCGGTCAACGACAAGTGGATGGAGCACCTCCAGTTGATCGAATACATCCGCGAAGGTATCGGTCTGCGGGGGTACGGCCAGGTCGATCCGCTGGTCGCGTACAAGAAGGAGACCTACGACACCTTCCAATCGACGCTCAAGAACATTCGCGAGCACGCCTCGAAGATGATCTTCCACGTACGAGTCCAGGCTCAGCGTGAGGACGAAGAACTGGCCCAGGCGTTGACCGACGCTTTTCCGGATGGCGACACACCGAAGGAAGCCAGCAAAGCCGAACCGGGCTCTCTCCCGTTCCCAGGCAACGTCGATCCCAAGAAGGTCGGACGAAACGACACCTGCCCGTGCGGCAGTGGTCTCAAGTTCAAGTCTTGCCACTACTCCGTCCTGCGCCAACAGGGCGTCATCTAATCTAGCCATTGCGATAGAATGTCAGGGTGCACTTTGCGCTCCTGGCATTCTCAATGGCGACGATGAACCCCTCGCACGACTGGCTCCTCGGCCATCACTCTCCTTCCGTCAGCGTCGATATGGCCGACCAGACGATCAGCCTTTCCAACGGCTTGATCTCTCGTTCATGGCTGAAGGATTCGGGCGCTTGCTTCAGCTTCCTGGAACAGACACGTAAGAACGAATTCCTCCGGGCCGTCAAGCCAGAGGCGACAGTTACCCTGGGTGGAAATCGGTACGACATCGGTGGACTGAGCGGTACACCCGACCAAGCCTATATCGACCTCGGACTTTTGTCAAGGGCTTCTCCGGCTCCCGGCAGTTTTCAACTCGCTTCGTACAAAGTCATGCCGTACGAGCCGCTGATCAGCGACCCTCACTCGCCAACGGGCAAGGGCATCTCGTTCGAGTACCGAAACGCCGCAGTTCCGGGCATCATCGTGACCGTTCGTTATCAGATGCCGACTTCAGTGCCGGTGGTCTCAAAGTGGATCGAAATAAAGAATGATCGTTCGGTTCCGGTCACGCTCAACCACTTTCAAAACGAGGTCTTGGCGGCGGTGGAAGGCGAATCGAACGTCGATCCAAGTCCGAATTGGCGATTGCCGAACATGTTCGTGACGAGCGACTATACGTTTGGCGGCATGAGCACCTACAGCCAAATGAAAGGCGTGCATTGGGTGGACGATCCGACCTACACCACGCAGGTTAACTACGATCTGAAAACCCCCTGCCTGCTCGTAGGTGAACCCCAACTTGGACCCGACATCGACATTGCCGCTGGCCAGACGTTCAAGTCGTATCGAGTCCACGAGCTTCTTTACGACTCCACGGACCGCGAGCGAAACGGGCTAGCGGTGCGAAAGCTGTATCGAACCCTTGCGCCCTGGAGTCAGGATAACCCGCTGATGCTCCATCTGACGAGCACCGATCCGGCCACCGTCCATACCGCCATCGATCAGGCGGCGGCATGCGGATTCGAGATGATCATCTTGAGCTTTGGAAGTGGTGTGAATATGGAGACCACGAATCCGGCTGAGATTCAGAAGTTTAAGGAGTTCGCCGACTACGCCCACTCGAAAGGCTTACGGCTCGGCGGCTACTCACTCCTGGCCAGCCGCCGAATCGACGACGAGAACGACGTCATCAACCCCAAGACCGGAAAGACGGGCGGTGCCATCTTCGGTAACTCCCCCTGCCTCCTCAGCCAGTGGGGCATCGACTACTTCCATCGCATCCAAAACTTCCTCACGAAAACCGGCTTCGACCTACTGGAGCATGACGGAAGCTATCCGGGCGATCTTTGCGCCTCAACGAGCCACCCCGGGCATAAGGGGCTGGACGACTCGCAGTACAAGCAGTGGCTCGAAATTACCGATTTCTACCAATGGTGCCGCTCGAAGAACATCTATTTGAATGTTCCCGACAACTACTTCTTATCGGGATCCAACAAAACGGGCATGGGATACCGCGAGACGAATTGGTCGTTGCCCCGGGCTCTGCAGCACGTTCACTGTCGTCAGAATCTGTACGATGGAACCTGGGAAAAGACGCCGAGTATGGGTTGGACCTTCGTGCCATTGGTGCAGTACCAGGGCGGGGGTGCGGCGGCCACGATTGAGCCTCTGAAGGAGCATTTGGCGGACTATGAGATGCACTTAGCGAATAACCTCGGCTATGGAGCCCAGGCTTGCTATCGCGGCCCAAGGCTTTACGACTCGCCCGAGACCGAAGCGATGGTGAAGAAGTGGGTTGGCTGGTTCAAAAAGTACCGCGAGGTGCTGGAGTCAGACGTGATTCATCTCCGTCGTTGCGATGGTCGATCATGGGATGGAATTCTCCACGCCAACCCGACGGGCTCGCATGAGAAGGGCATGCTGGTGCTTTACAATTCTACCAATAAGCCCATCCATGAAGAGATAGAGGTTCCCATTTACTACACGGGGTTGCTTGACCAGGTGGTTCTAGCCGAACACGATGGAAAGCCGCAAAAGATCAAAGTCTCTCGCGGCTTTACAATTCCTGTAACCATCAATATCCCGGCAAAAGGAATGACTTGGTTTACCTTGCGATAAGCGTTACTTGTTCCAGCGAGCAACGGCCTCGGCAAATCGAGCACCGAACTTCTTCGATGTATTCAAATCGGCTTCGCCCGGAGTGACCTCGGGAGAATCGTTGTCGCTCTGCACACCGAGTCCGACGGAGAATCCGTTGCGATTGGTGACGCCATCGTTCTTCAGGGCCTTTGAGACCCAGTTCATTCCGTGCTGGGAGGCAAGCGTCACAAAGTAGTAGAGGGTAAGACCTTTATCGCCATAATTTGAACCTGAATTTGAGAATCCAGCGGCGAGCTTGTCCTGCCAAGCGCCACTGACCCAGCGAGAAACGGTCGAGTCGGCAAAGGTCTTGAATGGTCCCGACGGTCCGCCCATGTAAGTTGGAGATCCGAAGATAATTCCCTCCGATGCGTCGAGGGCATCCCATCCGGATGCAAAACCGTCGAGAGGCTCATCCACTTTGGTGACGTCAAGCAAGTGAACGGTGGTCCCAGCGACGGATTCGACTCCTGCCGCAACCGCTTCGGCAACCTTCTTGGTGTGTCCGTATCCGCTGTGGAAGGCAATGGTAATGTTGCTCATGTATCTGTTTCTACTTGGTTCTTGCTTGATGAAGATGTATCGCAGAATACAGATGGTATAATTTTCATTCCCGCGTGGTGAGTTGCCCGAGTGGCCAATGGGAACAGACTGTAAATCTGTCGGCGAGAGCCTACGTAGGTTCGAATCCTACACTCACCACCATTCTCGCTCCAATCGAAGCCTTCAGATTGGCATTTGTCCCTTTGGACCGATAGCTACGAGGTCAAGCAAAGTATCCTAAGCCAATGACCACCCGGAAGTACTGGATGTGGACCGGACCGTCGAAATCGGCATCCGAAAAGGACCTGAAGGACAAGTACCAAAAGATTCGCGCTCACGGGATTACGGGCATCTTTCTGGAGCACGAACTGCCGGACGCCGAATGCCACGCCATCAAGGAAGCCGGGCTTGAGCTCCACGCATGGATGTGGACGGTCAATCGCGGCGATCAGTGGATTCACGATAATCATCCAGAGTGGTATCAGGTCAGTCGGTCGGGCAAGAGCTGCTTCGATCAACCGCCTTATGTGGCCTACTACAAATGGGTTTGCCCATCGATCCCTGCGGTGGTGGACTACATCGTGGGTCAAGCGCACGACCGAGCCAAGAACCCGCTAGTGGACGGGGTTCATCTCGACTACGTGCGCTACCCCGACGTCATTCTGCCGCGAGGGCTTTGGAGCAAGTACAACCTCGACCAGACCGAAGAGCTTCCCGACTACGACTTTTGCTACTCGGACGCGAGCCGGAAGGCATTCCAGGAGCGATATGGGTACGACCCGAAGACTTTGGATCGGCCTGACATCGACCAGCGTTGGCTTCACTTCCGATACGACAACGTCACCAATCTCGTCACCAAGGTCGTGCAAAGCGTCCACGCTGAGAAGAAGGTCGTGACGGCCGCCGTGTTCCCGACTCCCTCGCTCGCACGCAAGATTTGCCGGCAGGATTGGGACAAATGGCCCCTCGATGCCGTTTGCCCGATGACCTACAACAAGTTCTATGAGCAGGAAGTTGATTGGATCGGCGATTGCGTTCGCGAGAATATCGACGCGGTGACCTTTCCGGTTTACGCGGGCCTGTATCTGCCGGATTTCAAAGCTGGCGACCTGGAAAAGGCCGTAAAGGTCGCCCATCACCGTGGGGCGATGGGCGTTTCGTTATTCGGGTCACCAAGCGACGCTCAGTGGGAAGAGTTCGAGCGGGCTATCGCAGGCTAGAACCCAGTCGATTGATTCTACATATCGAAAAGTTTCTGCAGCGTCATTTCGGCCAGGCGCTTGCGGAGGCTTTTCGCCCTGGCATGGTCGCCTAGCTTGTCGTAGCACGTTGCCGCAGCTTCGAGCGGATTCGAATAATTGGTCTTGGGGATCATCTGATATTTGACAGAGACATCGAATTGGTTTTCGAAGCAGATAGCGGCATCGCGGTAGTCACCTTGGCCCATGAAGACGTGCCCACGGATGTTCCAGAAGCGATCGGCGACGAATTCGACGGGGACCTGGAGGGCGAATGCGGGCATAAACTCCGGGAACGACCATTGAGACTCGTGCAGTCCAACAGGCACCATCGCTGTAGCGGTATCGGCGGTAGATCGTCCAAACATCGGTCGAAGCTGGAACTTAATATCCACCGAATTTGGCCGTGAAATCTGCTTATCAGTTGGGATGAATAAGTAGGCGACAATCTCATAATCACCAACCTTATTGTCCTTTCGTCTGCCGTAATTGGACATGACAAAGGATGTTCCGACTTGGTATCCATTCTGTTTGCTCGATGGCACCCAACCTGGTTTGCTTGTGCTCTTTAGGCCAAGCATGACCCACAGTTCGCCGTTCCGGCCCAAAACGCCGTCAAAGACCAATGGCTTTTCATCTGACACGGGCACTTGTCCATAGTGGTCAAGGGTCTTTTGGCGATCCGCCTCAATGTCAATAATCGGCTTGGCTGGATTGGGATCGAAGTTGGGAGACGGACTTGGCAAGTCGTAGAAGTATTCCTGTCGAATTTCGAATCGATCGTGGGGAGTTGGACCAACGGTCCGTATAAGGAGAGGCAAATCCGAATCCTTCGATACTGTGACGACAGTTCCATGCTGAGCATTGGCCCCCTTGCTGACTAGCTCATAGGCTTCGATGCCTCGGTAGGGTTTGGCCGTACGCTTCTGGAACGAATTAAGCGACCGAAGGAACCGCATCGCATGGTCCATCGGATTCTCAAACGAACTGCTCCGGTACTTGGAGTCAATTTTTGTCTGGATGATGTAGGGAAGTTGGCGAAAGTCATCGTATTCTTCGACTCCATCGATCGTGGATGTGAGTTGCCTGGACTTGGGAATCCCGCTCACCATTTGGACTTTTCCGTCGAAGTAAGTGGTTTCGCTAGAGGAAATCCACTTCGCTTGCTTTGAACTCTTGGTCGACGTAACCTGTCGCCAGTAATGTGCATTTTGGAAGGCAACCAGAATCCTTTCACTGGCGGCGGCGCTGGCCTGCCGAGGAACAAAAATAATGGCAAGCGCGATGGTGGCACCGACGCCAGTGAGCGAAAGGGGCTTCCAAAGGGCCATTCTGTGACGTCTTTGTGGCAAAGGGCCAGTGTAGTGGCCCAGCCCATCGGCGTAATGGGATAGTAGTTCATCCGCTTTCTGATCGTTCATTCTTCTTCTCCGTGCATGTCGTTCCATTCGCTCACGAAGGACTTGCGGGCGCGCTGGAGCAGGCTGTCGACGGCCTCGGATGTGAGGCTCATGACGGACCCGATTTCGGCGCTCGAAAATCCGTTGACGTACTTCAAGATTAGGGCCTCGCGATGGTTGTCGGTGAGTCTCTCCAGGGCGCGATGGACGTCAATTGACTGGTCGAATGCGGGTAGGAACACCCCCGCGTCGACCATCGTAGGATGGTCGGCCCTTCGGTGAAAGTCGGCGACCTTCCGTCGAGCCATGCCGATCATATAGGGGCGAAGTTCGGCGGCCAGCATCCTTTTGGGGGTGTGCTGGACAACTTCTATTGCGATATCCTCGGCGTCCTCCTTGCTTCCCGTGCGGGCCAAAGCGTAGCGATAGACGTCGTCGATGAAGCCGTACGGGTCGACAACCTCTGACTTGGCTTGGGCAAAATACCGGCGAATGGAAATCATGCTTCAACGAAGGATTCGTTTCAGCGTATCAAAAACCATCGCGAGATGGGGGCTTTCTTACACCGGAAGGCGGCCAACGTGGGTGCCTTCTTCGCTGGTGTCGAGAATCCAGTAGCGGGCGTCGAGCCCGGCGGTCTTGTAGGCGTCCTTCATCGCGCGACCGATGCGGTCGAATCCATCTCGGGTGAAGGCGATGATGCCCGGCCCAGCGCCGCTAAGGCAGACGCATAGTGCGCCCGCATCGAGGGCGGCCTGTTTGACACCTATGGCCCCCGGGATGTCCTTCAGCCGGAACGGCTCGTGAATGCGGTCATTCATCGCGCTCTTGAGGAGTTCGTCATTTCCGGCGCGGAACGCTTCGGCGACGAGCATCGCGCGGCCAATGTTGTAGATGGCATCAGGCTTGGAGTAGGAGTCCGGCAGAGCCTTTCGCGCGTCGGCCGTCAAATATTTGAAGTCGGGAACGCACACGACGACCTTCATCTTCGTGTGGGGCACCTTTTGGGTAAGCACCCCTTCGCCATCGGGGACGACGATCACGAATCCACCAAGAAGGGCCGGTGCGACGTTGTCGCCGTGCCCCTCGACCTCGACGGCCCGGCGAAGGGTCTCGTCGGGATCGATTTCGGCGGGGTCGGTCCCCTTGGCGTGGGCCGCGTAAGCCTGGGCAAACATGATTCCGGCCAGCGTGGCGGTTGAGCTTGAACCGAGTCCGCTAGCACAGGGGACGGCGTTATGGACCTTGAAAAGGATGCCCGCGGGCATGGCGAGTCCGAGTCGCTGGACCTCGGCGGCAAATGTGGTGGCGATGAGGTTGGTGTCGTCGGTGGCGAGAACGCCGACACCTTCGCCATCGATGGAAACGGTGATTACTTCGCCCTGAAGGTGCATCTCGAAGGAGTTCCAGAGATCGAGGGCCAGGCCCATGCAGTCGAAGCCCGGGCCGAGGTTGGCGGTGGTGGCGGGGATTCGAATGCGGATCATCGTGCCACCTCGACCAGAGCTTCGATGTCATTAGGAATTCGGATCAGGTGGGTTTCCTGTTCGAAGACCGAGTCGGGGTCCTTGAGGCCGTTGCCAGTCAGAACGCACACGACCTGCTTGCCTTTGAATTCGTCGGGGTGGTCTGCATATGTCTTTTTGAGCCCAGCGATTCCAGCGGCCGAAGATGGCTCGCAGAAGACGCCTTCGAGCCTAGAGACGAGGCGATACGCGTCGAAAATCTCTTCGTCGGACGCGGCGAGAAGGATGCCGTTCGACTCCCGGATGGCGGCGAGCGCCTGGTCGCCGCGAGCTGGCTTGCCGATGCGAATGGCGGTTGCCTTCGTTTCTGGCTTTTCGACCGGATGCCCGAGGACCAGCGGGGCGGCACCGGCGGCTTGGGTACCCAGCAGGCGCGGACGTGGGCCGCCGCGCTCGGTAAAGCCAAGCCAGTAAGCGGAAATATTTCCGGCGTTGCCGACGGGCAAGCTAAGCCAATCGGGTACGCGGCCGAGTTGGTCCTCGACCTCCCATGCGGCGGTCTTCTGGCCCTCCAAGCGGGCCGGATTGACACTATTAACCACCGCGATCGGGATTCGACTTTCGAGTTCGCGAACAAGATTGAGCGCGTCGTCGAACGAGCCATCGATGGCGACCACGGTCGCGCCGTAAGCGATGGCTCCTGCGAGCTTGCCAAGGGCGATTTTGCCGTCGGGGATAATGACCAAACACTTCATGCCGGCACGGGCCGCGTAGGCTGCTGCCGAGGCGGCCGTATTCCCAGTAGATGCACAAACCACCGCTTTGGCCCCTTGGGCCTGAGCATGGGTTATAGCCGTCGTCATTCCTCGATCTTTGAACGAGCCAGTCGGGTTAAGACCTTCGTACTTCAGAAAGATTTCTGCACCTGGGCAGATCGCTTCCGCCAGCTTGGGAGCCGGGATAAGAGGAGTGTTCCCTTCATGCAGGCTGACGGGGCGATCGACACCGTCGATGTTGAGGGAGGGACCGTAGCGGTGGATAAGGCCTTGCCAATAACTCATGAACTTCTACTTCACGGAGGTGCGGAACTCGTTTGGAGTCATGCCCGCAATCTGCCGAAATCTCTTGCTGAAGTGAAATTCGTCGCTGAATCCCAATGCCTCCGCGACTTCGCGGTTGCTGACCTGTGGTGAATATCGAATCATCTGCTTGGCGGCTTCGACCTTGCGCTCGTTTCGGTAGCGCATCGGCGACTGGTTCGCGTGGGCTTGGAACCGCTTTCGGAATGCCTCGTAACTGGAGCCGAGGTCCTTGGCGACACGTTCAAGGTCGATGTTGCCCTTGAGGTCGTAGCTGAGAAGACCTTTGGCGCGGTTCAGCCAATCGTCGTTCTGCTTCTGCACGAAGCCTTCGCCGAGGGCGACTTCGCTGAGGAATTGAACCAGCGAGGTCATGGCTTGAATCTGCTTGGCTTGCGATTTGAGTTCGGCAAACTGCTCGATCCACAGGAGAAGCCAGGAGCTTTTAGCGTCGATCTGCTCGCCCAGGTGCCTGATCGGGTGTTCGGGGTCAAGCAGGCCGCTAGTGAACCAGGGTGAGAAAAGCGGACCGTCGAAGGCCACGTAGATTTCGTCCCAAATCTGATCCTTTTGGGGGCCGTACCAGTGAGCAACACCAGGAAAGACGAGGATTGCGTCGCCCCGCTTGAGCGGCGTCTTTTTGCCCTTCGCGTCCTTGTAGACGCCTTCGCCTCTGGTGACGAGAACGAGGGCGGCTCCATCGAAGACGCGGGCCTTGCCGGATCGGTTCACCCCGTGCCCGAAAAGGTGCAGTCCAGCCAGCAGAATGGACCCGACTTCGGTCTGAACCGGCGAGGTGATGAGGCGGTGGTGGCGGTGCATACTTCCCATTTCAGACATTAGATTCACCAATTTGACTATTCAATTATGAGCACATTTGCACACAAAATAGACCAAATGACGGACATTCGAACCCTTCCAGACCTTTCGACCCCCTACGATTTGGGGAGCGAGCAAGTGGCTTCATACCGCAAAAATGGCCATGTGCTCCTGCGCGGAGTAGCGAGCCCCCAAGAAGTACAGGTTTACCGAGATTTGATCACAAAATCAACTCAAGAACTGGCGAAAACGTACAAGCCGATGGCCGAGCGGGATACCTACGGGAAGGCCTTCATTCAGAACATGAACCTGTGGGTGAACGACGAAGCGGTGCGCCGATTTTCGTTGTCTCGAAGATTTGCGAAAATTGCCGCGGACCTGATGGGAGTCGAAGGTGTGCGGGTGTATCACGACCAAGCTTTGTACAAGGAACCGGGCGGTGGACACACTCCTTGGCACCAAGATCAACAATATTGGCCGCTCGATGGGGTGAAGTGTGTGACGCTTTGGATGCCGCTGGTGGACGTGACGGCCGAGATGGGGACGATGCGGTTTGCCGACGGATCGCAGGAACTGGGATATCTCGGCGCACTCAACATTTCGGACGACTCGGAAGCGCAGTTGGAAGACCTGATTCGGGAGAAGGGCTATCCAGTTTCGGCGGCGGGCGACATGTCGGCGGGTGATGCGACATTCCACGACGGATGGTGCATCCATGGCGCGCCGGGCAATAGTTCGACCGACCAGACCCGGGAAGTCATGACGATCATCTATCTGGAGGATGGGGCGCGAATTTCCGAGCCGGACAGTCCGCAGCGCCAGTTGGACCTGGAGACTTGGTTCCCGGGGCGAAAACCCGGTGACTTTGCGGCAAGTGATCTAAATCCGCTGGTTTACCGTCGCTAACACCGCGCAGGGCAAAGGTATAATTTTGTCTTCGCGAGCCTCTGTAGCTCAGAGGTAGAGCACTTCTTTGGTAAAGAAGAGGTCACGGGTTCGATTCTCGTCAGAGGCTCCAGTTTTCAAGTTCAATTCCGTTCGGTTGTCGAGCGGACTCCCTTTCCGGTCTACAATGTGGATGTTGGCGCTATGCAAAACCCTTGGGTTACATTGGGGATGGGCGTTTCGGCGGCTTTGTTGTCAACTCTTTACTGCATACTCTCCATCAATCGACCTTTGTCGCGGTTAGGAATCTTCATCTACGCTGTCTGCCTTGTTGCGGCTCTTGTGGTCGCTTGGGATGGTTACCTAGTTGCCAAAGCGACGATGCACCAAGGCATGAGGGCAGAACACATGGCCCTCGCCCTTCCCATGGTCGGTCGCCTCTTGGTGAAGCGGTATGGATTGAAGGCAGTGCCTCAAGCCGAAGCATAAGGCAAGTTCAGGTTAAAGGACGACTGGCATGTCAGCATCTGACCGCGTTCCAAGCAGACGTAGAATGTTCTATCTAGGTTCCTGATTACGATCCTGGCTCGTCATTCTTTCGGGTAAAAGGGTGTGCCGATGATGCGTCAAGCCCGCCCCGCTCTCGGCGTGACTATTCCGACAGCATTTGTCCGGGACATTAAAATATGGACAGTCTTTCAGATAGGGCTCTTTTTGGGCGGCATTGTATGGCATCCTAGAGGAGCGAGTTTTGCCATGCCTGGAAAATCCGTTTGCAGTCGAACCCAAAATCGAAGCGAAGCAGATTCGAGTCGTGGCATTTTCGAACTTGCCTTCGCCTGAAACCTCTTCAGGCCGTTACCAACCCCATGCTCCCTTCTTGCCCGCCGCGCCCCCAGTACCGTAAGGAACTCAAGGCCGTCATTCCTGCCAGCTACCTCAAGCCCGACAACTTGCATCTGCTATGGCTCTTGGCCCACATTGGTCTCTGTGCCGGGCTTTTGATCCTCCTAAAATGGAACAGCTCTTGGTGGCTCGTGCCGGGTGTGTCGCTCCTGATTGGGCACAGCTTTGGGTGCATGGGATTCATCGCCCACGAGATTTGTCACGGCGGAGCCATCCGAAATCGTCGACTGCGGCACTTTTTGGCGGGGGTGGCATTTTCGCCATTCGCCATCGGGCCCCTGCTGTGGAGCAAGTGGCATAACGCCGAGCATCATGGCCATACCCAGGACGCCGACCTCGACCCGGATCGACTTTTCCTGCTGGACGAGTACAAAAACAAGCCGGTCCTCAAGTGGCTCTACCGCCGTTCGATTCTCCTGCGCAACCTGCTGATTTTCGGGTTTTACTGCCTGATGATGTCCGAGCAAAACCTCTCGGCGATGATGCGGTACGTCCGCGATCCAAAGCTGAAGGCGAAGGACCGGCTGGCAATCCTCTTCCAATTCTTGGTTCCGAAACTACTCTGGATTGTAGGGACGGCGCTGATGGGTTGGCCCGTGTTGGTTTTCGGCTACATCGTTCCTCTCCTGATTGCCAATTTTATGGTGATTTCCTACATTTCAACGAACCACTTTCTCAACCCATTGGTCGATGACGGCGACGTTTTGGCCTCCTCGCTTTCCGTAACCCTGCCGAAATGGCTAGCTTGGCTCGACACGATGCACAGCCACTTTGGCGCTCATGTGGCCCACCACCTCTTCCCCCAGGCACCGTCGCGGCACGCCCGGAAGATCGAAAGGCAGATCATGGCGCTCTGGCCGGACCGGTACCACGTAATGCCTTTCAATGAGGCATTGAAACTGCTCTGGAACACCCCTTGGATTTACGATGAGGACGGAATGAGCCTCGTCGATCCACACAAACAAGTGACGGTTCCAACCCTTGGCCACGGCTTGGATCAGCAGCAGCCTCCAGCCAGAAAAGGTTCAAAAAGGGTAAAGTGTAAGGGTTAAGTACTAAAGGTTTCAGTTTCCGTTAAGTTTTTGCCATATTGGCCAGTTCTAATCGACGACTCTCTCCCTTCAGATCTGAACAATGACATAACGGAAGCCCAATGGGCTGAAACATCATGGCTACTAAAACCCTCTTTGTTGGCAACCTGCCATACAGCATCAGCGAGAACGAACTTCTCGAGCATTTCGCCAAATTCTCTCCGAGCAACGCCAGAATCATCGCCCAGCGAGGATTCGGCTTTATCGACGTCGATGCCGACCAAATGACCGAAGCGATCAACGAGACCAACATGAAGGATCTCGGCGGTCGAACCATCGCCGTCAACGAAGCCCAGCCTCGGTCCTCCGGTGGCGGTGGCGGCGGACGTTCGTCGGGCAATGGCTACGGCCGCGGCCGTCGGTAATTCCTTTTTAGAATTCAAGGGTCCTGCCAGTTTAGTGGCAGGACCCTTTTCTATTTATTCGACGGGATAGGCTCGTCATGGGGCACCTCCATCGCTGGCGCCCATTTTTGATGGATTTGACGAATTTAGCCATATGAGTACCAATTTCGTCATTTTGAGCATGCCCCGCTTTGGCTTCATCGGCAAAAATTTAAGGGTCAGGTCTCCTTTGTTATGAGGTTTTCATGCCGCTAGCCCCTTCCCTTGACAAGCCAACCGAGTCGTTTTCACGCTGTTGTGGTGGGCACCGGGGCACCTTTAGCGGTCTTCATCTCCTTCAATCCGGTCCAAATGCAGACTGCCGAATTCCCAACATCGACAAGACGCTCGATCTTCACGTCGCGATGATCGGAATCGACCACCGCTCGGCGCGCGAACAGTTCCAGGAAGGCATCGGAATTCAACCGCACCTCATTCCTCAGCTTTTGGTAAAGGCGAAGGAAGAGGGGTTTAGCGACTGCGTTTTTCTCTCGACTTGTAACCGAGTTGAGATGTACTTCGCCGGAAAAGCCGCCCCCGAAGCGGTCGATTTTTTCTCGCGGAGCCTCGGAGTTGACGTCGATGACCTCGCCCCTCACCTCTTTATGCGAGGGAGCGCCTGCGCGGCGTGCCACCTGTTCCGAGTCGCATCAGGGCTTGAGTCGGCGCTCTTGGGTGAGACCGAAATCGTCGGCCAGATCAAGGAAAGCTGGCGAGTAGCGCGAGAAGCGGGCATGGTTGGCGCGAAGATGGAACTGCTTTTCCAGCGGGCTCTGGAGGCCAGCAAGCGGGTCCGCACGGAGACAGAGATTTCGAGAAATCTGACCTCTACGGCCTCGATCGCGGTTCGCGATGCGGCGAAGCGATTTGGCGCTCGGGAGTGTCAGTTCGTCGTAGTTGGCGCCGGGCAGATTGCCACGCGGATCGCCAAAGAGCTTTCGGCCGTGGGCGCGGCCAACGTGCAGGTTTTGAGCCGCAATGTGGAGCGAGCGAACCCTGTCGCGGCGCTCTGCGGCGGCAAGGTTTCACCGCTTTCGGATTTGAATGATGTTATGGAGACGGCCGACGTCGTTTTCACTGCCCTGGCCATCGCTGAACCGATTTTGACGATCGACGACCTGACGGATCTAGCCGCGAAAAGACAAGGGCGATCTCTGGTGGTCGTGGACTTCGGAGTCCCTTCCAATGTCGAACTGGGTTCCATGCCGAGTGGCGTCGAGGCGATTTCGTTGGACGAGTTGACGGCAGCGGCTTCGCAGGGCACGGAGTCACGGCTGGCGGCGGTGCCAGTAGCCACCGGGATCATCGAGCAAGAGGTCCAGCGATTCTCGGGCTCGATCAAGGAGCGGTATGCCGCGCCGACGATCGCAGCGCTGATGCGCAAGCACGATCAGATTCGCCGGTCGAACCTGGACTGGGTCGAGAGCCGACTACAGCACCTGCCGGAAAAAGACCTGAAGGTGATCGAGGATTTCGCACGACGCATGATGCTTGGATTTTTGGAGGCGCCGCTGGAGGGGCTGAAGACCGAGCAAGCGGTGATTGACCACGTTGACGTGGTCGAAAAGCTTTATGATTTGACCTCGGGGGATGATCATCTCTAGGATTCGGCTAGGAACCCGTGGAAGCCGCCTCGCCCTAGCCCAAGCCGAGTCCGTTCGCGCGCAGCTTCTTGCCCTGCAACCGGATGCCGAGGTCGAAATCACGGTCGTCAAGACCAGCGGTGACCTGGGGAAACGGGAGCGACTTGGGGCGTTTGTTGGCGAGATTCAGGATGCCTTGCTGGAGGGCCGAGTCGACGTCGGCCTGCACTGTCTGAAGGATTTGCCGACGCGACCCGTACCTGGTCTTCGTCTGTCGGCTTACCTCGAACGGGAAGATCCACGCGATACGCTGATCAGCCGTGGACATACGATTGCAAGCCTACCGGAGGGTGCAGTGGTCGGGACCGGGAGCTTGCGGCGAACATCGCAGCTGGCGGCCATCCGGTCCGATTTGGTCTTCAGGCCGCTGGTCGGGAACGTCGACACGCGCATGCGAAAATTGATGAGCGGCGAGTACGACGCGATCATCTTGGCGGTCGCTGGGCTGATTCGCCTTGATCTGATGGCCAACTGGCATAACGGCGACTATCGGGAGCTTCAGGTTTTGCCGTTGAGCCCGGAGGAAATGCTTCCGTCGGCGGGGCAGGCAGTCTTGGTTTTGGAAACGCGGGAAGGCGACGTCGAGGCCCACGAATGGGTCAGAGGTCTGGACCACGCTCCATCGCGCGTTTCGGCCATTGCTGAGCGCGCCTTTTTGAACGCGTTTGGCGGCGGTTGTTCGTTGCCAGTGGCGTCGTTGGCTCAGCCGGTCGAAAGCGGGTATTCGTTTAGCGGTTTGGTGTCTAGCCCAGACGGCCAAGACTCAATACGGGCCGAGTTCGTGGCTTCGGAAGCGACATTGGCCGATGAAGCCCGGCAGATGGCTGAGGCCATGATCCTGAAAGGCGCTTTGTCGCTGTTCGAGCCTCGGAGCGGAGTGCTATGAAGCCGCTCGCAGGCAAGCTAATTCTGATCACGCGGCCGAAAGGTCAGGCTGGGTTGCTGAATGCTCCTTTGCAGGAACTGGGGGCCGAGGTTTTCTCGATGCCGGCGATCGAGATTGCCCCGTTGGAAGATACCTCGAAGCTTGATACAGCGCTTAGCCAGTTAGAAACCTACGACTGGGTGGTGCTAACGAGTGTGAACGGTGTGGCGTCGGTTCGGGATCGGATGGTGACGTTGGGGATCGATCAGTCCAAGCTTTCGTCACGGCGGCTAGCAGTGATTGGCCCGGCTACGGCGGCGGCGCTGGAGAACGACTTTCGTGCGCCAGACGCGATGCCGGAACAGTACGTTTCGGAGAGCATCATGGAGGTTTTGGGCGATGTAAAGGGCAAGCGATTCTTGTTGGCCCGGGCCGACCTGGCGCGGCGAGAACTGCCGGACATGTTGCGAGCCGAGGGAGCGATCGTGGACGAAGTAAACGCATACCGGATCGTGCGGGCGTCGGAAGAGACCGTCTTGCCGGATCGGTCGCCTGACTACATCACCCTGACCAGCGCGGCGGCGGCGCGAAATACTATTGACACTCTGAAGGAAAAAGGCCACGCAGATTGGCTCCGCAGCGCCAACCTGGCCTGCATTGGACCGATTACCGAATCCGCCGTTCGCGAAGCAGGCTTTGAACCCGCCGTGATTGCCCACGAGTTCACCATTCCCGGGTTAGTCGAGGCGATCGTCGAGCATGCGCAGGGAGGCGTCGTCCATGTCTGATCGTCTGCGGCGGCTTCGCCGAACTCCGGGCTTGCGAACCATGTTTCAGGAGACGAGGCTTCGCCCCTCCGACCTGATCTATCCGATTTTCGTGAGCGAGAAAGCGACGGAGCCAGAGCCGATCGAGTCGATGCCGGGACAGTTCCGACTGCCGCTTTCTCACGTTGCAAACGCCGCCAAACAGGCCACCGAGGCCGGGATCGGCGCGATATTGATCTTTGGTTTGCCCGGCTCGAAAGACGAATCCGCTAGCGAATCACGGCGACGCGACGGGATCGTGCAGAACGCGATCCGTGCCTCGAAGGACGCCAAACCGGATTTGACGGTCATCACCGACGTATGCGTGTGTGCGTACACGCCGCACGGACATTGCGGAATCGTGCGCGATGGCGACGTCGTGAACGACGAATCGCTGGAGCTTTTGGCCGAAATGGCTGTTTCTCACGCCGAGGCCGGAGCCGATATGGTCGGTCCGAGCTCGATGATGGACCACCAGGTGTATGCCCTCCGCGAAGGGTTGGACGATGCGGGCTTCGATCAAACCGCGATCCTGGCTTACTCGGCGAAATTCGCTTCAGCGTTTTACGGGCCTTTCCGAGACGCGGCCGATTCGGCTCCGTCACACGGAGACCGCGCTAGCTACCAGCACGATCCGGCGAACATCCGCCACGCCCAGCGAGAGCTGCTGGCCGATGTAGACGAAGGAGCCGATGTGCTGATGGTCAAGCCTGGACTCGCGTATCTAGATGTGGTTCGCTTGGCTCGCGAGACGACCGATCTGCCGATCGCGGTTTACAACGTGAGCGGCGAATACAGCATGGTGAAGGCCGCCGCCGAGCGCGGCTGGATCGATGAACGCAGAATTGTTTTGGAGTCCTTACTCGCTTTTCGACGGGCGGGCGCGGACCTGATTATCACGTACCACGCATTAGATGGAGCAAAATGGCTGAACGACAACTGAATCTTTACACCACCTATTCCTTTACGCAGGCTTATTTCAGCTTGAACGAAGCGGACCAAAAGGCTTTGCGAAAGCGCATCGTCGACGAGGTTTCCGGTGCCGCCGAGGCAACGTTCCTCTATTCCATCTTCCCGACTCGGCCTGACTCCGATTTCCTCATTTGGTCGGCCTGGGGAGCCGACGAAGAGTCTTCCACCCACGTGGCATTCGAAAAGATGGGGACGGTGGTTCAGGGCTTGCGAACCTACATTCAGCCGATGCAAACGCTGTGGGGCTTCACCCGCGTCTCAATGTATGCGCGCGGCAAGAGCGAGCAGGATATGGATCCGTACGATGCTGAGCGGTCGATGTACTTCATTGCCTACCCGTTCGCCAAAACGAAGGAGTGGTACTTGATGAGCATGGATGCGCGGCAGGGCCAAATGAACGAGCACATGAAGCTGGGCAAGCAGTACCCGGAGATCAAGCAGTTGCTTCTGTACTCCTTCGGCTTGCAGGATCACGAGTTTGTGGTTGCCTACGAAACGAACATTCTGCCGAAGTTCTCGGACTTGGTGCGCGACCTGCGAAGTACCGAGGCTCGACGCCACACAGCCATGGATGCGCCGATCATCGTTGGCATGTACCAGACTCCTGAAGCATTCGTTCGATAATGTCAGTCTACGAATCTGAGCGGTCGAATTCGCTGTACGAGCAAGCCTGCGGCTTGATGCCGGGCGGAGTCAATAGCCCCGTCCGAGCGTTTCGCGCCGTGGGCGGAACTCCGGTGTATTTCGAGCGGGGCGAAGGTTGTCGTCTGTATGACGTCGATGGCAACGCCTATATCGACTATGTATCGTCGTGGGGCGCGATCATCGCAGGCCACGCGAACACGGATATTAACCGCTCGATCGCCGATGCGGCCGCGAATGGGACGAGTTTCGGCGCGCCGCACGCGGGTGAAATTCGACTGGCGAGCGAGGTCATCGACCGAATGCCGGCGGTCGAACGGGTTCGATTTGTGAACTCGGGTACCGAGGCCGCACTAGCGGTGGTTCGGTTGGTTCGGGCCGCGACTGGGCGGACGAAGATCGTCAAATTCGAAGGGAATTACCACGGCGCGATCGACCCTCTGCTTTCCAAGGCTGGTTCCGGGATCGCGACATTTGGTTTGCCCGATAGCGCGGGTGTACCCAAGGAGGCGGCGAGCGGAACCCTGACCGCGACTTATAACGACCTGACCGGAGTCGAGACAATTTTTGGCTCGAATCCGGGTGAGATTGCCGCCGTCATCGTCGAACCGGTGGCGGGCAACATGGGCTTGGTGCCGCCCGAGCCGGGTTTTCTGGAAGGACTGCGACGACTTTGCGATCAGCATGGCGCGCTCTTGGTGCTCGACGAAGTGATGACTGGTTTTCGAGTGGCGCGCGGCGGCGCATCTGAACGCTATGGCGTTCGACCTGACCTAGTCATGATGGGTAAGGTCATTGGCGGTGGTCTGCCGGTCGGCGCTTACGGCGGCCGAAAGGATTTGATGGAGATGGTCGCGCCCCTCGGGCCGATGTACCAGGCGGGAACGCTTTCGGGAAATCCGCTAGCCATGGCGGCCGGTTTGGCGGCATTAGAGCATCTGACGCCAGGCGTTTATGAACAACTGGAGCAGATGGGCAGTCGGCTCGAGACTGGCCTGAACGGCATCTTTAGTGAGCGCGGAGTGCCCGCCCAGGTTCAGCGAATCGGTTCGATGATTTCGGTGTTCCTCACGGCTTCGCCGGTGCGCAATTTCGGCGAAGCGGGCACGACGGATAAGGCGCTTTTCGGAAAGCTGTTCCACGCACTCTTGCGCCGTGGTGTCTATCTTCCGCCGAGCGCGCTAGAGGCTTGGTTCCTTAATTCGGCGCACGGTGAGCAAGACATCGACCAAACCCTCGACGCTGTTCGTGATGCGCTGGCCGAGGTGACGGACTGAAAGATAGTCTCTTTCTGCAAGCCTGTAGAGGCGAGCAGACCGAACGCCCGCCGATCTGGCTGATGCGCCAGGCCGGGCGGTACCTCCCTGAATATCGTGAGCTTCGAAAGGGCATGACGATGCTGGAGGCCGTCAGCAACCCGGACGTGGCGGTCGAGGCGACCCTGCAACCGATCCGGCGGTTCGGCTTCGATGCCGCAATTCTGTTTTCCGACCTAACCGTGCCCTTCACGCCGATGGGCGCGCCGTTCGAAATCAAGGAGGGTGTAGGGCCGGTGGTCGAGAATCCGATGCGGTCGAGCGCCGATTTTGAGCGTCTCTCATTGTTCGATCCGAATGACGGACTGCCGTTCGTGATGGAAACGATTCGGCGACTGAAGCAGGAGCTTCCGGTTCCGCTGATTGGATTCACAGGCGCGCCGTTCACGCTTGCTTCGTACCTCATCGAGGGCGGACCATCCCGGGATTTGAAGCGGACGAAGGCGATGATGCTCGGCGAGCCCAAACTGTGGGCGCGGTTAATGGAGCTTCTCGCCGAGGTCGTGGCGCGATACCTGACCGCGCAGATCGAAGCCGGGGCCGATGCGGTCCAGCTCTTCGACTCTTGGGTTGGCAATCTTTCGCCGGAGGCGTATCGAAGACATTTGTTGCCGTACATGCCTACCATTTTCGAGCGGATTTCGGGTGCGCCGGTCATCCACTTTGGCACGGGCAATCCGCTTTTGCTGCCAGTCATGCGAGAAGCTGGTGGAACGGTTATCGGCGTCGATTTTCGAACGACCCTGAGCCAGGCGGCGCAGATGGTGCCGGGCGTACCCTTGCAGGGCAACTTCGACCCGGCATTGCTCTTTTCCAACCCCGACACAATCCGCCGCGAGGCATCGGCAATCGTCGCCGAAGGTCGCTCGCTCCCAGGGCACATTTTCAATCTTGGCCACGGCATTCTGCCGGAGACGCCGCTTGGGCATGTCGAAGCGCTGGTGGAGACCGTGAAGGAGTGGAAGGATGCCTAAGTCGATCGCAATCGTTGGCGGAGGCATTTCGGGGCTGGTCACGGCCTACGATTTGGAACGCCTAACCAATTGTGAGATCGACCTATACGAGGCAACCGACCGGCTTGGCGGAAAGATTCAGACGAGCCGCATCGGCGAATTTCTGGTGGAAGAGGGTCCTGACTGCTTCTTCAGTCGCAAGCCAGGTGTCAACGAGTTTGTTTCGGAGATTGGGCTCGACGACGACGTGATTCGGCCGATCCAGAAGGAATTTATGATGCTCATCGGCGGAAATCTCCACCGAATTCCCGGTGGGCTCGTGACCCTGACGTATTCGAAACCGGATGCAATTGATGAGGCGACCTTCCTCAGCCCTGAAGCAAAATCCAGAGTCATGAAAGAAGCCGAACAGCCGATGGGAACAGGGGCCGATGAGTCCATTCGATCGTTCTTCAATCGGCGATTTGGTCGTGAGTTTACGAGTCTGGTGGTGGAACCCCTCTTGGCCGGGACCCACGGGGGTGATCCAGACTGTCTCAGCATGGCCGCCCTCTATCCCGGCTATTTCAATCTGGAGAGGCAGCACGGCTCATTAGCTGCGGGCATGCCAACTCCCGCCGCAGGCTCAGAAACATCCAAGCCGTCGTTCCTCTCGTTCCGGGGCGGCATGCAGACTTTGGTGGATGGCGTCGCCAAGAAACTCGAACGGACGAGAGTTCACTTGGGCACTGCCACTGACTTCGAGCAGCTTTCCAACGACTTTGTCGTCCTCGCGATTCCGGCGGCAAACGCCTCGAATTTGATTGGAAAAAGGATGCCCGAAGCGGGCCGGGCCCTCCAAAGAATTCCGCATCGTTCCAGCGCCATTGTGACTTTGGCCTATGACCGAGACCAAATCGGACATGCTCTCGATGGAACCGGATTCCTGGTCCCGCCGGACGAGCCATGCCGGGTTTCGGGCGCAACGTGGAGCAGTCAAAAATGGGAGGGCCGGGCCCCCGAGGGGTCGGTGCTGATGCGCGTGTTTATGAAGTCGGGTCTCGATGCCGATGACGACACCTTGGCCATGAGCGGGCTTGCCGAAATTGCATCCCTTCTCGACATCAAAGGCGAGCCAAAGCTAAAAATGGTCACCCGGTGGACCAATGCGCTTCCTCAATACGAAGTCGGTCACCTCGACCGAATCTCGGCGATTGAGGCCGAACTGGCGGCGACGCCGAACATCATTTTGACCGGAACGAGCTTCCGGGGCGTTGGCATTCCCGACTGCATTTCGCAGGGACGGAAAGCCGCAAAGACAATCGCGGAAAGACTATGAGCGAACAACCTTCCAACCTTGGACTTTTGGTGATGCACTACGGCACGCCGGCGACGATCGACGACGTTTTGCCCTACTACACGCATATTCGCCGTGGCCGGCCGCCCACCCAAGAACTACTCGACGACTTGGTGGGACGGTATCAGGCGATCGGAGGTCCGTCGCCGCTGACCGAAATCTCGCAACGTCAAGCCGAACTGATTCAGGCTGGACTGCGCCAATTCGGCGTTGAGGCTAAGCTTTACGTCGGGACCAAGCATACGACTCCGTTTGTCGCCGAGGCCGTCCAGCAGATGGCGGCGGACGGCATCGACCACGCGGTTGGCGTGATCCTCGCCCCACATTTTTCCTCCTTCAGCGTCGCAGCCTATCGAAAGTACGCGACCGAAGCCCGCGACGAGAGCCGACCCACAATGGGTCTCGAAGTCCTTGAGCGATGGGGCACGATGCCCGAACTCATTCAGGCTCTGGCCGACCGAGTGAAAGCCGCGGTTGGTGAGTGGAATTTGGACGAAACTCTCGTGATCTTCTCGGCCCACTCTTTGCCAGAAAAGATTATGGCGAGCGGCGACCCCTACAAAAGCGAACTTCTTGAGACCAGCCAATTGGTGGCCGAAGCATGCGGCCTTCCGCATTGGACGTTCGCGTTCCAGAGCGCGAGCCAGACCGGCGAACCCTGGCTCGGCCCGGACATTCTCGAAGTGATCGAGGCCGAGGCGTCGGGCTATCGCAATATCGTGGCCTGCACGGTCGGATTTGTGTCGGACCACTTGGAGGTTCTCTACGATCTGGGCATCGAAGCGCGCGACAAGTGCGCCGAGGTCGGCGTGAACTTCCGAAGGGCCGAGACGCTGAACGCGGATGAGAAGGTGATGACCGGGCTTGCGGGGCTGGCGGCGAAGCTGTATCCCCAGTAGTTTGGTCGTTTCTTTCGCATTTTGCGAGCGGGTATAGTATTTAAGCCGCGAGTGGCCGTGGGTTTCCCGGACCTTCTGACCAAGCCGCTGTGGCGCGTACTGTCGGTCCTCGACATGTATCGGGATGTGGCTCAGCTTGGTAGAGCGCTACGTTCGGGACGTAGAGGTCGCTGGTTCGAATCCAGTCATCCCGACCAAACTCCTTTTCTGCCTGTAAACTGAAAGCGTCATGGTCGTTTTGGCGATGCTTTTAGTGGGTCATCAGAAGGTCGATGTTCCTCCGATAGGGCATGTGGCCGGGTTCTTTGTTGGGGTCACCACTAAGGAGCAATTTGAGCGAAGTCACGGCAAGGGCCTTGCCTTTACCGGTGGCCATCCGCACGGCGGGCGAACGTGGTACGATCCCGGGCTTCACATTCGGATCAGTATTGATCCCTTTAACTACTCGGATAACGGTGCCGTCGTTGACGGTGTGGGAATCGAGTGGGTGGACGAAAAGGATCTCGAACCGCACGTTCCTCGAATTCACTTGAAGAAAAGTCAGTTGGGCATTCTCGCTAAGCTAAGGCGCGGAATGTCGACGCAAGAGGTCGAGAAGGCGCTTCACTTGAAGTTTGTTGGAGGCAAGGCAACTCAGAAGGGGCTGGTGAAGTATCGCCAAAGGCTCGTCAACTGGGATAAGGATCGGTACACAACCTGGACGATCAGCATCGGCGCAGACAAACGGCTGACCGCATTTGACGTCTTGTCGGAGTAGCGGAGACAGATAGATTTTTACGTTAACAACCTACGACTTTCTACTACATTTTGCGAATTTTGTTATAAAAGCAATACAGTTTCAGCCTAAGTAGGTTCGCCAGACGAGGCGCGTCCCTTTACAATGGGAGAATTCTTAACCTTATCGAGCGACCATGCATTCTTTGAAATCATCTCGTCACGGGTTCACGCTCATCGAGCTGCTCGTGGTCATTGCCATCATCGCGATTCTCGCGGCGATCCTATTCCCCGTCTTCGCCCAGGCTAAAGCAGCGGCCAAGCAAAGCGCCTGTTTGAGCAACACCCACCAGATCGGAACTGCGCTCTTGCTCTACATGAACGACGAATCTGATAACTATCCGCTCCTTTTGCCGAGAGTTGCGCCGGTTAACGGCGGTAGCAACTATACACTTTCGTATGATATGGCGATCATGCCGTATGTCAAAAATGCCGACATCTTTCGATGCCCAGCCGACAGCGGCAGCTATCCGTCTTGGCTGACGAAGCCGAACTACTGGGACGGCAGCTACTATGGCAAGAACCTGAAGCGATCGTATGGTCTCATCGGGAACATCACCACCGTCGAAGGAGGCGTTCGTGACACGAATACCGGCGTGGGCATCCACAGCGGCTACGACCCCTATCCGTTTAACAACCAAATCGGATCGCGAAGCGGTACAGCAATGGACGAGCCAGCGAACACGTTGGTCTTGTTGGAGGACTGGCTGGATTCATCGAATTCGGACGATTCATGGATCGGGGAGCCCTACGGATCGATCTTCATGGACTGCGATATCCAGGAGATTCCAGGACGCAAGTATCCTCCCCAACAGCCGGCCGATAATCTGCCTCCAAACTGTCCGAACACGCACGCTCCGGGAGGAGGTAGCCATACCAGCGGGCAGAATTACTGCTTCGGAGATGGGCACGCCAAACTCCTGAACTACTATCGAATTCGTGCGAACGATTTCTGGTTATTTAAGGCAACGAAATCCTCGACGACATTCACACCGTAGTCATTTAGTTCGATCTATAATAGGTGACTCGCTATTGATTAATAGTGAGTCACCTATTAGCATATATGATGCTAGCAATTTTACCGGGAATCAAGTCGGATGAAGTCACCATGCGGATTCAAAAATTCATCAGATTTGACTTAGATTTAGGGCCAATCTGGAACGATAAATGTGAAAATTACAACAACGCGCCATGTCTTGTTGTAGAAGCAGTGATCCCTGGATTTCTTCGTGTTAAGTATTTGGAAACATCGTCGTAAAATGGGTTCTCGTAGCATTCGTTAACTTTGGTTTTCGGTGTTGCGTTACTTTAGGTCAGAAACATGAATACTACGAGCTTTCGAGCAATCTTCGTGGCTGCGACGGCTGGCGCTTTCGTTGCTAGCGCGCACGCGCAAATCGCCTACGATACCATGGACGCCTATCGGACTTTCGGCATCGGGACGGCGGGCTTTGGTACATCGACGGACGATATTGGTTGGGTCGCCAACAGCTTTACTTCGGCGCTGAACGGAACGATGACGACCATCGACATCGCGATCAACAACTACTCGGGCACCACGTCGAAGAGTTTCAACATCAGCCTCTACACCTTCGACACCGGAACCAGCGGAATGGGCACCTTGCTCGACACCTGGACTGGCATGTCGGATCCCAACTCGTTCAACGGCACCACCGTCACTAACTCCCACCCCTATGTGTCTATCGATACCGAGGCCTCCAACATCCACCTGACGGCGGGGACTTCGTACTATCTCAAGGTGTGGTCCGACTGGTTCTCCTCGTCAAACAGTGGGACGATCGTTTGGAATGCGGGAACATCCGGTGCGCCGAACACCTACCGTATCAACCACAGCTCGGGTTCGACCTACGGTCCAAGCTCGGCTGTTCCCGGTGCACTTCGAATCACGACGGTTCCCGAACCAGCTTCGATGGCCGGGTTAGCGGTTGGTGCCCTCGCCCTGCTTCGCCGACGTCGCTCGAAGAACTAGTCCGCCTTTTAGCTAGGCCAGAAATAGCCCTTCATGCCCTGGAGTTCGGTTTGCACGAAGCCGACTCCGGGGTTCCTCATTTTTGAGCACCCGCGAGCTCCGAAGGGATACAATGCTTTCATCGAAAGTAGGAAGAGCGCGCCGACGGAAGTCGGTCACGTTTACAACATCCGACGCCGCCTGATGTAAAACGCGCTCCGAATACCGCGACGGACCTGAAAGAAATACTGGGATGAGACCAGGATTTATTTCAGAGGTGGTGGAAGCACTCATGGAGCAGGCGGAGAAAGAGGCTCTGGCGAAGAATGTTCGCGCCCTCAGAGGTTTGCGCGGATGGACTATCCGCGAGTTGGCTTCGGAAGCCGACGTTTCCCCGAAGACGGTCGTCAATATAGAAAACGGTCAGGGCTGCTCGGCCAGAGTGGAAGAAAAGCTCGCCATGGCTCTGAGGACGATGCGGAGTCGCCTTCGTCAACCATTTATCGGAACCGAAGACTCGATCCTGTTCGTGCCTAGCGAGCAGGGACGCTGGTACTTTGGCTATTTCGAGGAGGCGGACGCCTATCACACCCGTAAGACTCGAATGGGCGAAGTCTCTCCAAACAGTCGAGTTCGCGACGATCCCGACGGTATCCAGGACATTGAAGAAAGGTTTCGCTTGGGAACTACAAATCTGGCGAGAGTCTTTATCCATGTAAAAAGTGGATCGATGTCTACCGGGCGCTTTTCCCTTTGCTTTGCCGAGGTTTTTGGCGCAGGAGAGCAACCGGTCGACCCGGCCGGGCATACCTATCTCATCTATATGCTACGAGGGCGGTTGAAGATGACGGTTAAGGGACGGGAGTACGATCTTCAGTGTGGTGACTCGGTGGTCATGCATCTGATATCGCATATGACGGTGGTGCCGGTTGAGCCGATAACGAAGATTGACGAGGTTCCCACGTTCATGATGACAAGGCTTGCTATTCTGCCTGCCCTGCCCGACCGAGATGCCGCCAAGGGTTGCGACTCCTAGTTTCTCCAACACTTCTGGCCATTCGTTGCTTTCACAACAGACCAAAGAAGGTGTCGGGGATTCGTCTTCTCAATTGAGAGTAAACAACAAGTGTCGCTTTGTCGACATTTGTTGAAAATGAATAATCAATCGAATCGAACCACAAGGGTTGGCTATTGGATTCTAACCGTTCTCTTTTCGCTCATGATGGCTCTGTCGGCGACGATGTACCTAACATCCGATGCGATGGTCCAGGCCTTTCGGCACCTTGGCTTCCCGACGTATTTCCGCGTGGAATTGGCGCTCGCAAAGTATGCCGGGGTCGCCGCCCTGTTAGCACCTGTACCTGATCGGGTTCGGGAATGGGCCTATGCCGGATTTGGCATTACGCTGGCTTCCGCCGTGATCGCCCATTCGTCGGTCGATGGTCCCCAAGCGGCTGCAATGCCTGCCGTTTTCCTGATTATTCTGTGCGCCTCCTACGTCTTGCGGGCGAAGTTGGCCCCGAGTAAGTCCGCTCTCGCCGAAGGCTGATGGATTGAAGTTATTGTCCAGCTTCGGTTGGGTGAACCTGGTCTCCCGGCGTGGTGATTAGCCGGACGCTTCCCCGTCCGGTAAGGTAGCTCCAAAACCATTCCAGCAGGACGAGAAACTTGTTTTTGAATCCGATTAGCAGAAGGACATGGACTAAACCCCAGGCGAGCCAGGCGATAAAGCCTGAGAGCTTGAGCGAGCCGATGAGACAAATGGCGCGATTGCGACCGATGGTTGCCATCGTTCCCTTATCCTTGTAGGTAAACGGCATCGTTGGTTGACCTTCGCTTTGCCGAAGGATATTCCTCGCGGTTACCACTCCCATCTGCGTGGCCGACGACCCAAGGGCAGGAACCGCGACCCCCTTCGTATCCTTCAGCGACGCCATGTCGCCAATCACGAAAATTTCGGGATGGTCCTTCAGGCTCAGGTCGGGTTGAACGGGAACACGACCGGCGCGGTCCGTTTCCGAAGAAAGCATCTTGCCGAGCGGCGAGGCGGCAACGCCGGTGGCCCAAAGCGTGACCTTCGAAGGAATCCACTCTTCACCGACTCGAATCCGTCCGCTTTCAATGGCTATCACTGGACTCTTGGTGTGGACCTCAACCCCGAGGGCGGCAAGCTGGCGCTCGGCGCTGGCGGAAAGCTCGGGAGGATACATGCCAAGGATGCGATCCATGCCTTCGAAGAGCATGACGCGCGCCTTGCGGGTGTCGATCTCATGGAAGTCTTCAACTAATGCCTGCCGGGCAATTCCGGCGATTGCACCGGCGAGTTCCACGCCGGTGGGCCCTCCGCCTACGATGGCGAAGTTCACGGGCGTATGGTTGCCCGTGAGGAATGCCTCTCGTTCGGCCTCCTCAAACGCGGAAAGGATGCGCTTTCGAATTTCCGTCGCGTCCTCCACAGTTTTGAGACCCGGAGCGTCCTTCGCCCATTCGTCGTGGCCAAAGTATGAATGCCTGGCCCCGGCAGCAACGACCAAAAAGTCGTAATCGAGTTCAGCGCCGGATTCGAGCATGACCTTTCGGCCGACGGTATCGATACTCGTCACCGTTCCAAGCAGGACTTCGATGTTCTTGGCTTTGCGAAGGATGGATCGAAGGGGAACCGCGATCTGGTTTGGAGAAAGAACGGTGGTCGCCACCTGGTAGAGCAGGGGCTGAAACGTATGATGGTTTTTCCGGTCGATGAGGGTGACGTCGAGGTTTCGATTCGCCAGCGCCTTTGCTGTGTAGAGTCCACCAAAGCCGCCGCCGATGATCACGACACGCTGTCTGGCACTCATCAATTCTTTCTACGAGAGACCGTGGCGATCAAATTCGAATCTTAAAAAAGAATAAGCCACGCAAGCGCTGCGTGGCTTATTCACGAGAAAACCAGACCGTTCTTACTTTCGTCGTCGGCGAACGAGGGCGAGAGCACCCAGACCGAGGACGGCAATGCTGGCCGGTTCTGGCACGGTGCTGACATTGGCCGAAGTCGCATAGTAAACCGATGGAACGGCGGAGTAAATGACCACATTATTCGACAGAGAATCGTTGTTTACCGCGGTAAGGTGCTGCCAATAGTTAATGCCCGAAGAGGTTGCACTGGTAACCGTCGAAGCTCCAGCGCCAATGCCGATTGAGACTTGGCCCTGCAGGACCCAAACCCACACATCGAAGGTGGCTGGATCGTTGACGTTCGAGAACTTCTGAATCAGTCCGTTATTCGCCGCCGTGCTGGTCATCAGAATGCCGGTCGTCGCTCCTGTCGGGGCAACCGCAGGAAGCAGGTTCCCGGTGTCCACTAACTGGGTTGTGGTGACTCCGTTCGTGTTGTGAAGGACAGCCCAAAAGTCAGCGGAGGAACTGCCCATGGCTCCAATACCGACGTGCGTCGTCGGACTGCCATTTGGCCCAACCAAACTGAAATCCGAATTCTGGATAAGGTTCGCGTTTGCGACCCCAAAGCATCCACCAAGAGAAAGAACAAGAATAGCCCGTAACTTCATCAGGAAAACCCCAACTACCGTAATTATACAGGGATAATATTGGCCTTTACTAGCCTATTTTTCTTGCCAAGTAGTCCTATTTGCGACTCTGACCGGCCTCAATCCTTTCTTGAACCAATGGCCATGCCGGAATCCCGGTGGTTGCCCCGATTTCTTCGACGCAAAAGGCGCCAACCGCACAACCGGCTTCGAGGCATTGGGCGAAAGGCTTATCTGCAAGGTAAGCGTAGAGGAACCCGGCGATGGTGGCGTCGCCTGAGCCGGTCGTATCCACCACATGACTCTTGAAGCACGGTTGATAGGTGGAGTTGGTGGCGTCGAGGCCATAAAGGCCCGCCGCGCCTCGCTTCACGCAGACGGCCTTCGCTCCTGCCCTTGTGCACCAGAAGGCCAAGACTTCGACATCGCTTTGCACGCCCGGAAGCATCATATCGAGTTCGTCCTCGCTCGGTAGGAAGACGTCTACGAAAGGAAGAATGCGCTTGAGGAGAGAAGTCCAATTGACCTTGCTCTGCTTGGAGTCGGGATCCGGCAGGCTCATGTCGAGCGATGTGGTGAGGCCGTGCGCTTTGGCCCGGCGAAACAGAGACTCGAGTTCTTCGCCGCCGTTGGCGCTCATCGCCGCCATCAGCGGCGGATAGCCGAAATGGAGGTGCTTGGCTCCGATGAGGGCGCTCTCAGGCACATCGCTTGCCACAAACGAGTCGTTGCATCCAGGGCAATGCAGGAACGTGCGATCGCGTCCGGGTGGGCTGATGACGATGGTGTACGAGGTGTCGCCGGTCGGATCGATTTGGATGTGGTCGGTGAGGTCCTCGGCTCGCAAGAGGTCGAGAACAATCTTGCCGAAGGGATCATCGCCAACCTTTCCGACCAGGCGCACGGAAGCACCGAGCTTATGAAGCGAGACGCCGACGTTGGAAACGGCTCCGCCAGTGGTGAACTTGACCGGGCCGGCTTCGATGAGCACACCTGGCTGAATCTCCGTGCCGCTCGCAAGTGCAGGAAAGACGTCGAGGCAGAGGTGACCGGCAACGAGGATCATGCGAGAGAAACAACGCTTGCTTCGCGTTGGGATTCGAGGGCGGCAGTGAAGAGACGGTGGCTTGCAAAGGCTTCTTCAGGAGTTGCGCATCGGAACTTCGGTTCGTTGCCTCCCAGTTCATCGACGAACGAGGCCCACATCTGCAAAATGGCGTCGGGAAATCCGAATTCGAAGATGCCGCCAGTGATAGCTGGGTACGCCGAAGCGTAGCCCAGGTCTTCCTCGCACCAAGCCTGCGGCTTGCCCGGTTGGTATGGCAAAGTGCGGAGAGTCTTCGGATGGCGAGTGGAGAATTCGACGCTGTTCTCGGTTCCGTAAATGCAGAGGTACCAAGTGTTGGTATCGCCGGGCGAGATTCGCTTGGTCTCCAGGACCATTGGAAAGCCTGCTTTGGCTCGGCAAGCTAGGATGGCATTGTCCCACGTCTCGCACGGTGCGGTGCCACCTTTGCCGTCAGGGCGAGTTTCGACGACCTTGGAAAGGAGGGCGCGGACGTCGGTCGGTTCGAAGCCGAAGCGGAGAGGGAGGTGCAAAACATGGAGGCCAAGGTCGCCCATGCATCCATACTCGCCGCAAGTGGCAACTCGCCGTTTCCAGTTGATCGGCTTGGTGGGATCGAGGTCGGAGCTGTGGCAGAATCCAGCGCGGACTTCGAGTATTCGACCGAACGCGTTATCGGCGACCATCTTGGCGATCCTCTGGGCGCCAGGAAAGAAGGGGAATTCGCTTGAGCATCGCACGAGGACGTTTGGGTTCTCCTGGATGCACTCCATGATGGTGTAAGCAGCCGCAAGATCGATACCAAAGGGTTTTTCGGCGAATAGGTGCTTGCCCGCGCGAATGGCGTCGCAGTAGATAGTTTGGTGGAGGTCGTGCGGCACGGCTACGTAGACCGCGTCGACGTCGGCTTGGGCGAGAAGCTCTCGATAGTCGGTGGTCGCAAAGGGTGTTTCGAACCACTCCATCGCCTGCGGATTCACGTCGGAGACGGCGACGATTTCGGGTCGAGCCGTCATGCCGATCAGATGCTTCCACCGCGCTGCGGCGCTGGCGAATTCGCGGCCCATCAGACCGCAACCGATGATCCCAAATCGAATGGTCTTCATGACAGGAAGCCGAGCGCGGTCTCGGGTGTCGCGCCGTCGTGGACAATGCTCATCAGTGCGCGGGTCATGCCCGCGGGATTGCGGTGCTGAATGACGTTTCGGCCGTAAACGATGCCCATTGCGCCCTGCTCCATCAGGGCATGCGTTCGGCGAAGAATCTCCTCGTCGGGCACGCTTCCTCCACCACGCACGAGGACGGGAACGCCGCAGGCGACTTCGACTACACGGTGGTATTCGGCCGCGTCGTCGGTCGGATCGGCCTTGATGATGTCCGCCCCAAGTTCGACGGCCTGGCGAACCAGGGGGAGGATTTTGTCGATGTCGCCATCGACCATGTAGCCGCCCGCCTTCTGGTTGTCCTGCATGACGAGAGGCTCGACCATGAGCGGCATACCATAACGCGTGCAGACCGGTCTCAAGCGACAGACATTGGCCACGCATTGCTCATGGAGTTCGGGCTGATTGGGCAGAAGCAGGAGGTTGACGACGACACAAGCGGCGTCGAGGATGATCGCCTGCTCCACCGCATCCTCGATCAACTGGCTAAAGAGGCGGGTCGGCAATGAGTGTCCATAGACGTTGGCGGCGTCGGTGCGCAGCACCAGCGCGGGCTTGGCCCCAGAACGACCCTGTAAGAGCGGCGCGGTACCCGGTGGAAGCTGAATTGCATCCGGCTTAGCGTCCACCACCGTCTCGATCGCTTGCCGAATATCCTCGATCCCGGTTAGAAAGGTCCGCTCGTTGAAGAAGCCGTGGTCGATGGCGACATCGAAGCACTTTCCGTCCGATCCAAAGAGTCGGTTGAGCCGGGCCGTTTTGTTCATTGTGGTTGGATGGGAGGTTACCTGGCGGGGAATTTGGTAAGATTTCGCCATGTATAAGATCGTTTCTGTGGGGTGTATTTTTACCATCGCTTTGGCTTTGTGCGGCTGCTCGGGAGGCGATGATTCTAAGACCTCGACCTCAGTGGAAATTGGTGGAATGAAGGTGAAGACCAGTGGCGATTCGAAGGACGCCAAAGTGACTTACGAAGGTGACAACGGCGAAAAGGTCACGTTGGACGCATCGAACAACGGATCGGTAACCATACAGGATAAGGACAGAAAAATGACGGCCGGACAGTCAGAAGTAACGGAAGCCGACCTTGGAGTGCCGCTTTATCCTGGTTCCACGCTGTCCGAAATCGGCGATACCAAAATGGAAGTTCCGGAGGAGAAGGGAGCGATTTCGCTTCGCTACACTTCCGACGAGTCAAGCAAGGTTGTCGAATTCTACAAACCCAAGCTGACGGAAGCAAAGGAAATGGGATCGGGCGACACGATGATGCTGACCGGTAAAGTTGGCGACAAAGGGTCGTTCTCGATGACGCTCACTAAGCAGAACGGTAAAACGCTGATTCGAATCGGAACCCAGTTTAAGAAGTAAGCTAGGCCTTTTGGGCCGCCCTGCCCAGGTTAGCCTTTGGCTGTCGTGGAAAGAGTTGGAGACGACTATGAAACGATTGATCTTAGGTTTGGGTTTGATGTCGGTTGCGGCATTTTCCAATGCGGCTGGCTTCGTGGGAACATATTATGGCGACGCCTTTGTGACCGGTCTGAACGTGGTTAGCACGACGGGTGTGGTCAATGTCGAATGGCAGGGCTATGAGACGCCCTATCAGGCTAAAACGGCGTGGCGAGTCGTGATTTGGGATCCGCAGGTTAGTGCCCGAACGCCGGTTGTCAACGAGTGGTTCTATAATTCGCCACGCCCCCGATACTACTCCCATAACTATCAGGTGCCGTTTGGACACACGGTGCGCGTCGAACTGTATGCGGCTGGAAACCAGATGCCTCAAAGCTGGCCGCTGTCGCATAGCGTCATCACGTACTTTTCCGCAGCCGCTCTTCAACCGACGGTCTACTATCAGGCCGGATAAGCCCTTCGCCCCAGGGGCTTGTTGGGAAACCGTCGGCGCTAGACCGAATCCTGTTATCAAAGTATTAGAAACGATTTATTAAAAATGTGATTAATAATTAGATAACCAAGTTGTCGTAGGCTGGAGTACCGCCGGATCGAATGGTCGGCGGCTTTGGAAGGAAACTAATGAAAAAGACTCTCCTTGCTTTGGCAATCCTTGGCTCTGCGGCGTACGCGTCGGCTTGGAACGTCATCGGCTATTGGAATAGCGACGCCTTCGTTTCTGGAGGCAGCGTCACCAGCAACACCGGCTACGTCAACGTGACGTGGACGGGTTACGAGTCCCCCTACCTTGGTCGCACGCTTTGGAAAATCAAAGTGTGGGACTATGCCCTTAGCTACACCGTGCCCCAATATGTGGAAACATTCCAGGCCTACGGCTCTTCGACGACCTACTCTCGAAACTATCCGGTTTGGTCCGGTCATTCGGTACGGGTTGAACTTTGGGCTGAGGGGCACCAGTATCCCAACACGTCGCCGCTGGCCCATGACATCTGCACTTACATGTGGATTCAGCCGGGCTAGCCCAGGCAGGGCCGCCTCGACCCGAGTGGGGTGGCCCTTAGTCGAAGAAAAGGACCCCAGCGTACAGGCTGGGGCCGATGATATTCTTTAACTCGATGAATTCCTGCACCGCGGCCGAGGCCGTCCAAGCCATCTCTTCTGGGAATCGGGTTTACATTCACAGTATCGCGGCGGCCCCACGGGCATTGATTCAGGCGATGGTCGAACGAGCCAACGAGTTGCGGGGCGTCGAAATCGTCCACCTGCATACCGAAGGGAGTGCGCCATATGCGGAGCCGCAGTACCAAGACAGTTTTCGCGTCAATGCACTTTTCATCGCCGCCAATACACGCAAGGCCGTACAGGAAGGCCGGGCGGACTACATTCCGGTTTTCCTGAGCGAAGTTCCAGCCCTTTTCCAGCAGGGCGTTTTACCAATCGATGTTGCCCTCATTCAAGTTTCACCTCCAGATCGTCACGGTTTCTGCTCGCTAGGCGTCTCCGTTGACGCCACTAGGAGTGCTGTGCTCTGCGCCAAGCACGTGATCGCCCAAGTGAACAAGCACATGCCCCGGACCCATGGCGACGGGCTCATTCACATCGACAACCTGCACGCCTTTGTGGAGTACGACGAGCCTCTGCCCGAGATTCACCCGCCCGAGCCGACGGCCATCGAGCTCGAAATCGGGCGGCATTGTGCCGAACTGGTCGAAGATGGAGCGACGCTTCAAATGGGCATCGGCTCGATTCCTAATGCGGTACTAGCAAGCCTGACGCACCATAAGGACCTCGGTGTGCATACCGAGATGTTTTCCGACGGATTGATCGACTTAGTCGAAAGCGGGGTGGTGAACGGGAGCCGAAAACGCATTCATCCCGGCAAAATCGTCGCTGGTTTCGTGTTGGGCTCGAAGCGAATCTACGACTTCATCGACGATAACCCGCTCGTAGCGATGCTCGATATCGCCTATACAAACGATTCTGCGGTCATCCGCCGAAACCCCAAGGTTGCCGCCATTAACAGCGCGATCGAGGTAGACATCACCGGCCAGGTCTGTGCCGACTCGATTGGAACAAAGCTGTATTCCGGCGTCGGTGGGCAGATGGATTTTATGCGTGGCGCGGCGCAATCCGAGGGCGGAAAGCCGATCATCGCTTTGCCATCAACGACCAAGAAGGGTGTCTCTCGCATCGTTTCGACCCTGAAGCCCGGCGCAGGTGTGGTGACGACGCGGGCGCACGTGCATTACGTCGTCACCGAGTTCGGTGCCGTCAATCTCCATGGCAAAAACCTCCGACAGCGCGCCGAGGCATTGATCGGAATTGCACACCCGGACCATCGCGAACGGCTGGCACGAGAAGCCCACGAGCTGTTCAACTATTAAAGCGACGTTCAGCCAGACGTTTCACTTCGCGTAGCATCTTCCATACCATGATGTAGTGAATGGGGTCAAATACGGTGGCGTGAAAGAAACGAGCGAGCCAACTGAGAGATGGGCGCCAAGTCCCCCGCGCGATGAATCGGCAAGTCTTCAAATCAACTTGCTCGACGATAAACGCCCATGTGCCTTCCGAATTCTTGGCTACCATGTGATGCCACGGGCGTACCTCGACGATTTCCATAGCGGCGATGGGACCAAATCGCTCGGTTGGCGCCATTAAGAGCTTCTGACCGGCTTCGCGATTCTTCCACTCTGGCCGCAATGATTCGACTTTAGGCATCCGAGCGCCAACCAAGTTTTCCAACCATCGATAGCTGTAGAACCCGGCTCGATCCTGCCCAATTTGAGTGATCCAGGGCCAAAGTTGCTCGGCAGGTACCCGAATGGTAATCGCCCGGGAGCCGCTTGGCATGGCACCGGGCACTTCGTCATCGCCGGGCCACTTCCTCCTTTTGTCGTCGGGCGTAAGCCCTCGAAAGAGGAAGAAGGGCCTCATTATGAGCGCCAGAATCGGCATCGCCAACAGAATCCCTACGATGCTGACCAAGAGCCGGAACATGGATTACGTTGTAGCCTTTGCGAGGTTAAAAGATTCCTGAAGGAACCCCTCAAGAAAGACTTCGAGCCCTTCCCAGTCGGTGTATTCATGGTCATGCGACGTGTCGGTATCGCCGCCTTCCTTCTTAGCGATGGACTTCATGATCATCCGCTTGAACCAATCGTATTCGATGTACTTCAGCGCACCCTCAACTGGCCGCGTCTTGGTCGGCTCCCATCCGGTTTCTGCGAGGAACCGCTTGATGCACTTTTGCACTTCTTCCTGATGCTCACGGTCCTTATGGACGGCAGTGAGGCTCACGGAGAGGAAGACCGACGGCTTCTTGGTAAGCTGATCGAGGTGATGCTTGATGAAATGAGCCAGCGGCCGTTGGTGAAAACCCTGGTGAAGCGAACCCGCAAGAACAAAAGCGTCGTACTTAGTCAGGTCTAGGTTTTCTCGAACGTCTGCGCTATCCACCACGTCGACGACGTGGTCTTGCGACCGAATGTAACCACCCATCCGTTGAGCGATGGTCCGTGTATGACCTTCAGTTGTGCCGTAAACAAAGAGGATGTTTGCCATGTCATCAGGGTACGTCGGGGAGACGTTTCGAACCAGCCAGACCTTTCGTGTCCAAGGAAAGGACGACGGGCGCAAATGGAAACGGACGGCATAATGCCGTCCGTTAGCCCCATATACACTAAGGAAGAAAAACTAGCGGGCCGTATAGCCTCCGTCGATTACGAGTTCGGTGCCGGTCACGAATTTGGATTCATCCGATGCCAAGTAAAGGACGCCGTACGCGATATCGTCGGGCTCTCCAACATGGCCAAGAGGGTGCAGGGCATCCACCATCTTCCGTCCCTCGGCGACGTCTCCCATCGATTTGACGTAGTTCTCGACCATCGGCGTCCAAATGAATCCAGGGTGGACCGAATTGACGCGAATACCTTTCGACGCATAGATAAGGGCATCGGTCTTGCTCATCATTCGCACCGCGCCCTTGGACGCGTGATAGGGTGGAACATCAGGGGCGCTGACAAGGCCGTAGATGGACGAAAGGTTGATGATGCTTCCCTTGCCGTTCTTCATCATGAACGGGAGAGCGTGTTTGGTGCAGTAGAAGACGCCGTTCACATTGATGTCCATCAGATGATCCCATTCTTCGGAGGAGACCTCGTGAGTCGGCTTATTGACACCGGAGATACCGGCGTTGTTGACGAGAATAGAAATCTTGCCGAAGTGAGCGGCAATCTCTTCCATCGTGGCTTTGACGTTGGCCTCGTCGGCCACGTTGAGGTGCCAGTATTGGGCACTCCCGCCAAGGCGGATGATTTCTTCGACTAAGTGTCGCCCGTCGGTGTCGAGTACGTCGGTGACAGCTACTGCTGCGCCGTGGGCGGCCAAAAGCTTCGCGCACGCATGCCCGATGCCGAGGGCGGCACCCGTGACGACGGCTACCTCTCCCCGGACTCTTCCATTTTCGATCATTGATGTTCTCCTTTTTGTTTGGTTCTACGCGAGTTGGCGCGAAAGGGCACGCTCGGCCCTGGCGATGACAGGAATCGTTGCCAGGATCGAGTCAGGATTGAGTGAAATCGAGTCGATTCCTAACTCGACAAGCCACGCGGCAAAGTCAGGGAAATCCGATGGGGCTTGACCACAGATTCCGATCGGTCGGCCGTTGCGATGAGCCGCCGAAATCGCTTCGGCGATCATTCGCTTCACGGCGGGATCGCGTTCATCGAACAAGTGGGCGACGGACGTCGAGTCACGATCGAGGCCGAGGATGAGCTGAGTGAGATCGTTTGAGCCGATCGAGTATCCGTCGAAGATCTTCAGAAATCGGTCGGCGTCCAGCACGTTCGAAGGAATCTCACACATGCCGTAGACTTCCAAGTCGCTTTGACCCTGATGAAGGCCGTGAGCCTCCATCGTCGCGACGACGAGTTCCGCTTCGTGAGTCGTCCGGCAGAATGGGATCATGACCTTGAGATTCGTGAGGCCGAATTCTTCCCGAACACGCTTTAGGGCTTGGCACTCCAACTCGAACCCGTCGGCATAGCGAGGGTCGTAATATCGGCTTGCGCCCCGGAATCCCAGCATCGGGTTTTCTTCCTTTGGCTCGAACTCCGAACCGCCGACAAGCTTGGCGTATTCGTTGGTTTTGAAGTCGCTCGTACGGACGATAACGGGTTTGGGATAGAAGGCCGCGGCAATCGTACCGATGCCTTCGCTTAGTCGCTCGATGAAGAAGTCGCGGGGATTCTGCCCATTCAGGCGACGCGAAATGTCTCGGATCGCTGATTGATCCTTCAAGTTGGGATACTTCACCAGAGCCATCGGATGGATGCCAATTGAATTGGCGACGATGAACTCCATGCGAGCTAGCCCCACGCCGTCGTTTGGCAGCGACGAAAGAGAGAAAGCCTTGTCCGGTTCCCCCACGTTCATCATGATCTTAGTGTGGAGTTTGGGCATTGCACCAGCCGGTACTTCATCGATGGAGAACTGAACCGCGCCTTCGTACACGTACCCTACGGAGCCTTCCGCGCACGACACGGTGACTCGGTCGATGTCCTTGAGGAGTTTGGTAGCGTTGCCGGTACCCACGACGCACGGGATGCCGATTTCTCGGGAGACGATGGCGGCGTGAGACGTGCGCCCCCCTTGATCCGTAACGATAGCGGAGACTTGCTTCATCACCGGCTCCCAGTCTGGGTCGGTCGAGGCCGCGACGAGAACATCCCGTGGCTGGACCTTGGCGAGGTCGGCTGGGCTTTGGATCACCCGAACCATGCCGCCATCAATGCGGTTACCGACCGCTTGACCCGACAAGAGCGGGCGCGATCGGCGCTTCCCAATGTGGTACAGACTTAATTTGGGTTGTTGGACTACCGAGTGAACAGTTTCAGGTCGAGCTTGGAGGATGTACAGCTTGCCGTCGATGCCGTCCTTCGCCCATTCGATATCCATCGGCTGAGGGTGCCCATACAGCTTAGAGTAGTACTGTTCAATGAGTGCCCCCCAGGTCGCCAACGTCACGACTTCTTGATCGCTGAGACAAAACGCAGATCGGTCTTCTTTCGGAACCGCAACCTGACGAATTCCGTCGCGAGAACTGTTAAAGACTAGTTTCGCCTCCTTGGAGCCTAGGCGGCGGGAGACAATCGGCCTCGTCAGCGGTGTGAGAGTGGGTTTGAAGACGGTCCAGCTATCGGGATTGACATTCCCTTGAACGATCATCTCGCCTAGGCCATACGAGCCCTCGATGACGACGGCATTTCGGAAGCCGCTTTCGGGATCGAGGGTGAACATCACGCCTGAGCACCCGAGATCGGACCGAACCATCGGCTGAACGCCCACCGAAAGCGAGACCTTGAGGTGGTCGATTCCATTTCGAGATCGATAATCGATGGCTCGATCGGTGAATAACGAAGCGAAGCATTCGTGGATGGCTCTGAGCAGTGCGTCTTTCCCTTTCACGTTGAGAAAAGTGCTATGTTGGCCGGCGAACGACATGCCGGCAAGGTCTTCGGCTGTCGCCGAGGACCGAACGGCTACTTCGACTTCCGCCTTTTGGTGGCTGCAAAACTGCTCGTAAGCCGCTTCGGCGGCAAAGCGAACCGTAGGTGGCAGCGGCGTTTTCAGGACCGCCTCTCGTGCACGCTCGCTCCAAAAAGCGAGGCTTTCGACGTCGGCAAAGTTGATCTTCTCCAGGATCTTCGCCAATTTGAATCGCAGATTGCCCCGATTCAATAGCTCATCATAGGAATCCGTAGTGAGGACGAATCCGCAAACCGTTTTGACCCCGAACTGACTCAGATTCTTACAGAGTTCGCCGAGTGAGGCGTTCTTGCCGCCGACCTTGGCAATGTCGGTAAGGGCGATGTCGGCGATATCTTTGACAAAGCGGTTGGGCATGGCGATCACATCGGTTGGTCCGGGTTGCTTCGGCGGCTGTCATCGTCAGCCCCGCCGGGCTTGAACCGCTGAATGTCTGATTGATCTGAGTGGTGCGGCTTACCGCGAAACATCTTCTTCCGGAACGCGACAAAATCGTGCATACGCTCGTTCTTTTTGTCCTTGCGTTGTCCCGCCTTTTTTCGTTCGTGTGACATGCCCTCAGTGTGGAGCGGGGCGCGATTAGCGACAAGTCGTACTTTTCACGTAATACAAAAGGACGACAGCCTTAAAGAAGGCTTACGGCCCGGACGATGCAGAGGATCGCGACGTCGGACTCGGTCGGTAACGACGAGAGCGTGGCCGCAACCGAGAATTCTTTGCCCGAGCGGTGAAGCGCCATCGTCGCCAAGTGCTCGCCCATCTTCTTCTTTCCCGGTTGGGAAAGGTACGCCTCTCGATGAGAATCGTGGATCATGCGGTAACGCTCAGGAATAAGCGTCTTGATCGGTTGACCCAGGAGGTCGTTTCGTTCATATCCAAACAGGGCCGCGGCCGAATCATTGAGGTTTTCGATGATTCCATTAGAGTTGACGATAAACATGGCATCGGCGGCGACTTCGAGTAGGTCTCGATAGAAATTCGACTCGTTGTGATAGTCGCCAGCGTCGATACGAAGCCTTTCGGAGAGCTTCTCGTTTTCTTCCTTCAAGGCGGCCATCGCCTTTTCGCTCTCTTCCTTCATCACGATCGCGACGATTTCCGTGCGACTGTAAGGGCCGATTTTGACTCTGACCCTTCCCCAATATGTGCTGACGGTGGCTTCGCTGATCCCGAGTTTATTCGCGATGGCCGTATCGATAAGTCCCTGCGCCGCGAGATCAATTAGTTGCCTTTCTCGTTCGGATAGAGAGGGGTGTTCCTTGCGATCCATGGATAATCGGGCCTGCCTTTGTGGTTTCGAACGTGAGCACCTGTGCAAGATCAAAAACGCTGGTTGCTCGTCGTTCCAAAGTTTGACATAAAAAAGTCGTACAGAGAAAGCCCGACTTTGCAGGTGGCGATTCCTGGACCAGAATTCACGATAAGGCAGGCGAAACGTGAGTGAAGACGAACCAACCATTCGACAAGTGAGTTCGCGTCGAGAAAAGGATGCGGCCACAAGCCTTCCTGGCAAAGCGCTCTACCGTGGGTTTCTCAATCGAGACCGTCAGACGGTCTTTTGGTTGCCCGACGGCTCCTACGTAGAAATCATGGTTGATCGCGATGTCGTTGGAATGGTGAGTATTTACGCACCCGACGCCTTCCCAGAAAATGGAGGCTAATCAATGTCAAATCTTTTGAATCAATCTCCGATTTGGGCGACCGAGCGATTCGGGAACCTCTTCGACGACCTATTTGAAAAGTCGAGTTTTCTCGCGGGATGGCACCCGGCCGTCGACGTGAAGAAGACCGAAACGGACTACATCTTTACGATCGAAGCGCCCGGTGTCAATAAGGAGGATATTAACGTGGAACTCCACGGTGAAATCCTCACCATCTCGGGGAAACGCGTCGAAGAAAAGGAAGAGCAGAACGAAACCTATCTTCGCCGAGAGCGAAGCATGGGAACCTTCAACCGCTCTTTCCGGCTGGACGACGCTATCAAGGCCGATCAGATTCACGCTGAGTATCGTGATGGAATCTTAACCATCAAGGTGCCCAAACGCGACCATAGCGAACCTCAGCGAATCGCCATTCGATAGACTTTCCTTCTCTCTCTGTCCGAACGGTGGGCTGTCTAGCCCACCGTTTTTGCATTTTTGATCATTTTGTCCTCTATTTTCTGGACAAAATGGGCCGATGTGATATTTACTTTAGGTAGCAGACATGGCCCTCAGTCTCACCAATCGGCAAGGGAAGATACTTGCACTCCTGCATTCCGGCTTTACGACCCGCGATGTTGTGATTCGTCTGAAGATCAGTGATTCGATCCTCCAAAAGGAGTGGCGAGCCATCCGAACCCATGTCCAAATCTCCATTCCGGAGACTACCGACGACTACCGAACCGTCGCGATGTTTGAGCGCGTCGAAAGGATGGATCTCGAAGCGGAAAGCTGTGCCGCCGAGGCTCGGCTTCGGGCTCTGATGGATATCTCGCCCGAAGCCGTGCTAGTCATTAACGGACGAACGGGAGTTATCACCAAAGCCAATAACCGGGCATTTATCCTCCTCGGTTACAGTCCGCGGGAGTTGCTGCATAAGACGATGGAGATGCTGGTTGACCCCGATCTGCGCTCAAAGCATGCAGCCCTTCGCAACGGATTCCTCAACAGTGTTCGCAAGCGCGAGCTTGGTTTCCACCCGCCCATTTATGCGCTGACCAAAGATGGTCGCTATATCGAACTGGATATTGCCCTTACGACGACGAATGCCACCGATGATGTGATGGTGGTTTGCCGTGAGGTCGTGGCCGACGAAGAGTCGGTACACGGTATCAACTACGAACTCGATTCGTCGTTTGGACGCTAGGGCTCGCGTTCGAACCGTCCCGTCATTTCGTCAATCTTGATTTGGTAGACGATGTCGATCTGCGTCTGATCGTCAGCGCGCCCAGGCGTTACATCGCGTGGACTTCTCGAACCTTGAAGCTCCTCGATCTGGGGGCTGAGGTGGTCGATCAGCTTGGTCATGGCCTGAACCCTTTCCGGTCCCTTCAGCTCTTGGAACTGCCCCCAAAGGATCACGCTCTTCCAGTTGGCGATGTTTGCGATCTCCTCGACCTGCACACAGGCCCTGGGATTTTGGCGAAGCATGTCGATTTTGCGTCCTGCCTTCGTTTGTCCATAAATTCGATCCTCGTCGAAGACGTAGCTGATCGGCACAATGTACAGATGTCCATCATGCTCGCACCCGAGATGGGCAAAGCTATGGTCCGCGAGCAATTCCCGCATTTCTTGGGGATCGAGGGTTCCTACCATCGTGAATTCTCCTGATTGATTGTCATGGATTTCTTCTTCGCCGAGTAGTCGGAGCTTTCTCTGTCAACCCTTTGATGGACAGCAGAATGGATAGGAGAAAGGTCTCGTTTGAGTTTCGTCTGAGCGTGCAAGAGGGAACTTGGCGAGGGAAGGGGCGTCGATTTACGCGGTAGAGTTGAATAAGTAAAGAACGATGGCAGACCCAATCTTTATCGGCCGCGGAGCAAAGGACTCCGTCATTCTTCCCAAGTACTGCAATCGCCACGGGCTGATCGCGGGCGCTACCGGCACCGGAAAAACGGTGACACTTCAGACCATAGCGGAATCGCTCGCACAAATTGGCGTGCCCGTTTTCATGGCCGATGTCAAGGGCGATTTGGCAGGAATCAGCCAGATCGGAGGCGGCAACGCCAAGATCGAGGAGCGCGCCAAGATGCTCAAAATCGATCCCCTGCATTACCAGTCCTCCTCGGTCACGTTCTGGGATGCGTTCGGCGAGCAAGGAACCCAGGTTCGCGCCACGGTCTCTGAGATGGGGCCGCTCCTTCTGAGCCGCATGCTCGATCTCAACGATACACAGGAAGGTGTTCTCAACGTTGCGTTCAAAGTCGCCGACGACCAGGGTCTTCTCCTACTCGATTTGAAGGATCTGCGGTCGATGCTGAACTGGCTGGGCGAAAATGCCGACGCCGTTCGCAACCAATACGGCAATGTGTCACCTGCCTCGGTGGGCGCGATCCAACGTCAGTTGCTGGTCCTGGAAGAACAGGGCGGGGAGCAGTTCTTCGGCGAGCCGGCGCTGAACATTCAAGACTTTATTCAGCTCACACCGGATGGGCGCGGCATGGTGAACATCTTGGCCGCCGACCGACTGATGCAGAGCCCGAAGCTATACGCCACGTTCCTGCTGTGGATGCTGAGCGAACTGTTCGAGGTTCTGCCTGAGGCCGGCGACTTGGACAAACCCAAGCTCGTGTTCTTCTTCGACGAAGCCCACCTGCTGTTCACGGACGCACCGAAGGAGTTGCTCACCAAGATCGAGCAGGTGGTTCGCCTGATCCGCTCAAAAGGCGTTGGCATCTTCTTCTGCACCCAGCACCCACTCGATGTGCCGGACTCTGTCCTCAGCCAACTCAGTAACCGCGTTCAGCACGCCTTGCGCGCCTTCACGCCGCGCGATCAGAAGGCAGTAAAGACCGCCGCCGAAACCTTCCGCAAGAATCCTGACTTCGATACGGAAGAGGTTATCACCCAGCTTGGAATCGGCGAAGCGCTCGTCAGTGTTCTGGATGAGAAAGGCACACCGACCATCGTGGATCGCGTCTTCATCAAGCCGCCGCTAAGTCGATTGGGGTCGATTTCGACCGATGAGCGAGGACGATGTCTTTCGGCCTCGATGATGGCGCCGAAGTACTCGCAGGCGATCGATCGGGAGAGCGCGTACGAAAAGCTGACGGCAAGAGCCCAGCAGATCCAGGTGGAAGCCCAGCAAGCGCAGGCCGAAGAAGAGGCTCAGAAGGAGGCTCAACGACAACAGCGCCAGGCTCCGGCTCGACACTCGGATACGGTCGTCGAGGCGATGGTGAAGTCCGCCGCACGCGCCATGAGTTCCCAGCTTGGTCGGCAGCTTGTGAGAGGAGTCCTCGGTGGGCTCTTTGGTAGAAGATGATAGAGTGCCAGATGTAGGCTAAAGTACCGACGGGCGCACAGCCTCTTCCTCAGGGATACTGAAGGTGAGGGGCTGTTCATGGTGGAATTAGACTCTGCGAAAAAAGGCGGGACGGTGGATGCCGGGCGAATAAGTCCAAAGCGTCGTCCGAAATATTGGCTTTGGCTGGCGATGATTGCGTCGATCGGCATAGCAGGGTGGTTTCTCGTTGACGGTCTCAACCGTTCGGTAGAAGTCTCGGCGGCGACCGCACAAGAAAAGCCGATAACCGGTTCCTTTACTGCCGAAGCTTTCGTGAGGGCGAAAACCTACAGTGTCGTGCCCGAGGTATCGGCTCGGGTCGGACGAATTTTGGTGTCTGAAGGGCAGCAAGTTCGAAAAGGCGAGGTCGTCGCCGAACTCGATAAATCGGATGTCGACGAAGAAATCGCCAAAGCTGAAGCGGCCCGGGCGTCGGCACAATCCCAGGTTCGACAAGCCACAGCGGAGTGGAAACTCGCCGACAGGGAATCCAAGGCGGCAATCGAGTCTGCTCAGGCCCGAGTCCATCAGGCAGAGACAGGACTACGGCGAGCCAAAGTCGGCGCTTTGCCGGAAGAAATCTCGCAAGCTAAGCATCGAGTCGAAGCGGCTCAGGTTGCCGTTGACGACGCCGAAAAAGCCTATCATCGGGCTTCGATACTTTATAAGCAAGGTGCCGTGGCCAAGGCCGTCTTCGATTCCGCGGAAGCTCGTTTGAAGGCAAGCCAATCGCAATTGGCCGAGGTTAAGGATGGTCTGATGCTGTTGGAACGTGGGCCCCGAAGTGAAGACATTGACATCGCCGAAGCAGGACTAAAAAGTGCGCAGGCCGAGCTAAAGTCGGTGGTGCAGTCGGCGGGACAAGTGTCGATACGGCACGATGCTGTTGACGCGGCGAACGCTCAATTGAGGCAAGTGGAGGCCGACCTAGCTCGGGTAAGACTTGCTCGGGGCAAGCTGACTCTGTATTCCCCGGCGACCGGAACCGTTACTCGCCGAAACCTGGAACCCGGCATGATGGCAGCGGCTGGGCAAGCCGTCGCGACCGTATCGACCCGCGAGGACATCCACATCGAAGCCGAGGTCGATACCGAAGACATCGCCAAGGTTTCGGTCGGCATGCCGGTGAAAGTGACTTCCGCGGCGTATCCATCGCAAGAATTCGACGGACGAGTCGAGTCCATCATGGCCTCCGGCGAACTCAAGCCGGGGTCAGCGATTCGAACGCGTATCGTCCGCGTCAGAGTTTCTCTCGACGGCGGGTGGGATCGGTTCCGTCCCGAGATGGAGTTGGATGTTGAAGGTATCGCCACTCTGAGAAAGGTTCTCGTTGTGCCGAGCGATGCGCTTTTGTACGAAAACGGCGACGCCTACGTTTGGCGAATCGAGAGACAAACGGCCTCGAAGCGCAAGGTCAAGGTCGGTTACGCATCGGCGACGGAATCCGAAATCGTCAAAGGACTGGCCGTCGGTGATTTGGTTGTGGTGAAAGGCAAAGACGAAGTGACCGTAGGAGCCAAGGTCCACCAGAGCGGCGAGCATGGCAAGTAGCCCCGAAAGGATCGTCGAACTCGACCACGTCTCCAAGGTCTATCCGATGGGGGAGGTGCAGGTGACGGCCCTCTCTGATGCCAGCTTATCGGTTGCCGCGGGAGAATTTGTGGTGATCCTCGGTCCCAGCGGTTGCGGCAAAAGCACGATGATGAATATCATCGGCGGGCTGGACTCTCCAACTTCCGGCGTGGTGAAAGTGGCGGGAGAGGACATCACCCTATACACAGAAGTCGAACTGACAAACTATCGTCGCAACCGCGTCGGCTTCATCTTTCAGTTCTTTAATCTGGTGACGACGCTTACAGTTCGAGAGAATGTTCAACTGGTGGCGGAGATGAGCCGCCATCCACGCGACGTCGATGAGGTTATCGAGGCCGTTGGGCTCGCTGATCGCGCGAGTCACTTCCCTTCAGAACTCAGCGGAGGACAGCAGCAGCGCACGGCCATTGCGAGGGCGCTGGTGAAAAATGCCCCTCTGCTGCTTTGCGATGAACCGACAGGCGAACTGGACTCCGAAACCGGGCGCTTGGTTTTGGCCCTGTTACACCAGATCACCCACGACCATGGCCAGACCGTGATGATGGTGACGCACAACGCGACGATTTCGAGAATTGCCGACCGAATCCTAAGGCTCCGCAACGGACGAATTGTTGCTGACGAGACAAACCCTGACCCCATTTCGCCGGATCAGTTGGAATGGTAGGTATGAGCATCCTCACCCGTAAACTCGTTCGGGATTGGATCGCTTCGGGCTGGCAATACATTGCCATTACCGTCACCGTCATGCTGGGGATTACGTTCTTCAACGCCGCCTATTCGGCCTACGTAAACCTCGATTCATCGTACAGCGGATCATATAGGCAGCTTCGATTCGAGGACTTCGGGGTGTCTTTCAATGCCGCACCGCGTCGAGTGGCCGAGAGGATTCAAAAGGTTCCTGGCGTTGCTGCGGTCGAAGCCCGTTTGGTTGAGGACGTTGGTTTGGAGCTACCAAACAGAGGGAACCTGAAACTCGTCGGGCGGCTGATCTCTGTTCCAGTAGGACGGCCAGCCGCGGTCGACGACTTAAAACTTGTCGAAGGGCGAAAGCTCATCAAAGCAACGGCCCGAGAGATTCTGCTTGAAGCCGCCTTTGCTAAATACCACAAGCTCGTTCCCGGAGACTTCGTAGTGGCGGTTCGTGGCGCTAGCCGTGTCAAGCTCCAGGTGGCAGGAATTGTTCAGAGTCCGGAGTATCTGTACGTCGTTCGGAGCAAGCAGGAACTCATGGCGATGCCAAGCACCTTTGGCGTCATGTTTGTCTCCGAAGACGTCTTGGGGCCGCTCGTCGAAAAGTCTGGCGAAGTGGACGAAGTCAAGGTCCGCATCGCCAAGGACGCCGACCTAAAGGCAACGATGAGGCGGACCAAAGAAGCTCTGCACATCTATAAGCCCGAGGACCCGGTTTCGTACAAAGACCAACCCGGCTACCAAATGCTTCAGCAGGATCTATCGGGATTTCAAGCCTACGCCACCCTTTTCCCCGCCTTTTTCCTCGGTGTCGCCTTCCTTTCCGTGTACACGCTGATGATGCGGATGGTGAGCCAGCAACGAACCGCGATTGGTCTGCTGAGAAGTCTGGGTCTTTCCCGCTGGGAAGTCCTATGGCATTACCTCAGCGGCGCCTTGGTCCTTGGCGTCGTAGCAAGTCTCCTTGGAGACCTCGCCGGAATCTGGTTCGCCCAATGGATATCCCATTTGTATATGAGGATGCTTCAGGTTCCATTTAAGGAGATCATTCCTCGTTACGATGTGCTTGGTGTAGGGCTCATCGTCGGGGTGGTGACTTGCGGATTGGCCGGAGTCTTTCCGTCACTGGCTGCGGCGAGGATTCGACCGGCTGAGGCAATGCGTCCAGAGATACCCACTTTCGGAGCTAGCTCGTTGATGCTCGATCGGCTCTTGCCTTCCGTTCGCCTGCTGTGGCGGATTCCGCTTCGAAACGTCTTTCGACAGCCGAAGCGGACGCTTTCAACGCTCTTCGGGATTGTTGCCGGGATGGCCCTGATGATGACGGCCAAGGGACTGCTTGATTCCAGCGAGACGGCGATGGACCAAATCGTTTCGGGTTCTTACCACTATGACCTACGTGTCGATTTCATCCGTTATCAGTCCAACGACGTGGTCGAGCGAGTGCGAAGCTGGCCCGGAGTTCGGTACGCCGAAGGGGCTCTTGAGCTTCCATTAGAGATTCGTCACGGAACCAAGACCTACTCGGCTATGGTGTCCGGGCTTCCCGATGGCCAGCGGCTACGCAGTTTGGTTGATTTTGACGGACAGGCAATTTCGGTTCCGGTTGAGGGGGCGATCTTCGGTCCCACCCTCCGAAAAAGGCTGAACCTGGAGTTGGGCGACCAAGTCGACTTGTCATTGCCGGAACAACTGACTGCGGAAAAGTCTTCTCACCGAACCATTCGTGTAGCTGGGTTTAACGACGAAGCGATGGGCACGGTCATGTACTGCCGAAGAGACTCGGTGGAGCGTATGTTCCGTCGCGACCTAGAACTGCCACCCAATGCGATAACTGGAATCGCACTCGTGTGCGACCCATCTTATCAACAGGTTGTGAAGCAGCGACTGGAGAATCTATCCGACGCCGGGTCGGTTCTGTCTCGCGCCGATATCTCCATTCTTGTTCACGACATGATGAAGACGATGCGCATCTTCGTTTGGATCATGGAAATCTTTGGCGTTTTCCTAGCATTTGCAGTGATCTTCAACATGGTGTCGATCAATGTTCTCGAGCGTTCGACCGAAGTGGCGACCCTTCGGACGATAGGGGTGAGCCGTAGCCAAATTAGTTGGCTGATTACGATTGAGAATTTGGCGGTAAGTCTGCTTGGCATGGCGATCGGGCTACCATTTGGGCGCTGGTTCGTTGGGGCATTCTGGCGGGCTTCGCAGAGCCCCGAGCAGGAAGACTTGTTCAGCTTCAAGATTGCCATCCACTCGTCAACCTACTTGTGGACTTGCATTGCTGTACTGGTCGTTGCAGTTGTTTCGACGGTCCCCTCTCTCCTCCGACTGAATCGAATGGATCTTGCCAAGTCGACCAAGGAGAGGGCCGCCGGATGAACCAACTCGAATTCGGATGTCGGCGAACAACGTACAATAGAAGGACTATGTCAACTTTGGAGCGCGCCATCAAGGCTCATCCAAGAAACCCCGGAACGCCGCTAAACCTCGACCATGTCGAGGGATTGACGGTTAACCGAAGCGCGGTGGAGCGCCGTGCCGCCACCCTTGGCGGGCGTCGAACCGTGAAGAAGGATTGGCAGGCGGCTTGGCTCCTGCAAGCCATTCGCTGTATCGACCTCACGACCCTGAGTGGCGACGACACGCCAGGCAATGTGCATCGACTTTGCGCCAAAGCTCGGCAACCGGTCCGTCAGGACCTTCTGGATGCCCTTGGCGTGTCGGGGATCACCACCGGAGCCGTATGTGTGTACCACCAATACGTTGAAGAGTGCGTCAAGAACCTCTCCGGGACCGGAATCCCCGTTGCCGCCGTTTCGACCGGCTTCCCGGCTGGACTTTCACCGTTGCGCGAGCGCATCCACGAAATTCAGGCAAGCGTGGCGGCTGGCGCTCATGAAATCGACATCGTCATCACTCGCGCCCACGTGTTGCGCGGCGACTGGCAGGCGCTCTACGACGAGATGCAGATGTTTCGTGAGGCGTGCGGTGAAGCCCACGTGAAGGCGATTCTGGCGACCGGTGAACTTGGAACACTGACAAACGTTGCCAAGGCAAGCATGGTCTGCATGATGGCCGGAGCCGACTTCATCAAGACATCGACCGGCAAGGAGCCGGTCAACGCCACGATTCCCTATGGCTTGGTGATGGACCGCATGATCCGCGAGTACCACGCCGACACCGGCTACAAAGTCGGCTTCAAGCCGGCCGGAGGTATTCGAACCGCCAAGCAAGCTCTCGACTTCCTGATTCTGATGAAAGAGGAACTGGGCGACGAATGGCTCCAACCGAACCTGTTCCGACTAGGCGCGAGCACCCTACTTTCCGATATCGAGCGCCAACTCGAGCACTTCATCACCGGTCGATACTCGGCGTTCAACCGCCACCCGATGGCATAACCCCATGAGCAAAGTCGCAGAAATCTTAGCAACAATGGACTACGGTCCCGCGCCGGAAGCGGCGAACCTCGCCAACGAGTGGCTGGAGGCGCATGGACGGAAGTTCGGTCTGTTCATCGACGGAAAATGGCGAAATGCCGATTCTCATTTCGACACTTTTTCGCCCAGTTCTGGCCAAAAGATCGCCCAAATTGGACAAGCTTCGGCTTCCGATATCGACGCGGCGGTAAAAGCGGCGGCGAAAGCACAGAAGGCTTGGATGGAAATCGGGGCCACTGCCAGAGCCAAGTATTTGTACGCGTTGGCACGCCAGGTGCAGAAACACTCCCGGCTTTTTGCGGTTTTGGAATCTTTGGACAATGGGAAACCGATCCGCGAGACCCGCGACATCGATATCCCGCTCGTCGCTCGACACTTCTACTACCACGCGGGCTGGGCAAAGGTGATGGAGACCGAATTCCCCGACTACGAGCCGGTCGGCGTGTGCGGACAGATCATCCCTTGGAACTTCCCGCTCCTGATGTTGTCGTGGAAGATTGCGCCCGCCTTGGCGATGGGCAATGCTGTCATCCTCAAACCAGCCGAGTTCACTTCATTAACGGCCCTTCTTTTTGCCGAAATATGTGAGACGGTCGGACTGCCGAAGGGTGTGGTCAACATCGTGACCGGTGATGGAGAAGCAGGCGCGGCGATCGTCGAGCATCCGGGAATTCAGAAGATCGCCTTTACTGGCTCGACTGAAGTCGGCAAGATCATCCGACGTGCGACGGCGGCAACGGATAAGAAACTCTCACTTGAGTTGGGCGGCAAATCGCCTTTCATCGTATTCGAAGATGCCGATCTCGATTCGGTCGTCGAAGGCGTGGTCGATGCGATTTGGTTCAATCAGGGGCAGGTCTGTTGCGCCGGTTCGCGACTTCTGGTGCAAGAAGGCGTTGCCGAAAAGCTGTACGGCAAGATTCGACGTCGAATGGAGACGCTCCGCATCGGTGACCCGCTTGACAAGGCTGTCGATATTGGAGCTATTGTCGACAAGGTCCAACTTGACCGCATAGACAGTTTGGTCAAGGAAGGCGTGCAGGAAGGAGCCACGATCTATCAACCCGAATGCGCCTTCCCGGCAGGTGGATGGTTCTACCCACCGACCTTGTTGACGAATGTTGAACCCGCCAGCGCGGTCGCTCAGGTTGAAATCTTCGGCCCGGTCCTGGTCGCCATGACGTTCCGAACGCCAGCCGAAGCCGTCGCCTTAGCCAACAACACGGTGTACGGACTGGCCAGCTCGGTTTGGACTCAAAACCTCGATGTCGCCCACGATATCGCCGCTAAGGTGAAGGCAGGAACGGTGTGGATCAACTGCACCAACCAGTTCGACGCCAGCGCCGGATTCGGTGGCTACCGCGAAAGCGGTTATGGTCGAGAAGGTGGTCGCGAAGGTCTTTTTGAATATCTGAAGCCAAAGCTGGAGACGGTCAAACCGACTGCGATGCCAACTGTGAAGCCCCAAGAACGAACGAGCGGCATCGACAAGACGCACAAGCTCTACGTTGGCGGCAAACAAGCGCGACCTGATTCGGGCTATTCGCTGACCCTGCAAACGACCGAAGGTCCGGTCGAGATTGGACGGGGCAACCGCAAGGATATCCGCAATGCGGTCGAAGCCGCTGACGTTGCGTATCTGGCATGGTCGGCCGCCACCGCCTTCAATCGGTCGCAGGTTCTGTATTACTTCGCCGAGAATTTTGAAGCAGCCAAGAGCCAGATCGTCGAAGCGCTAACGACGATGGGAGCCACACCCAAGGCCGCCACCGCCGAATTCGAAGCGAGCCTGGACCGGATTCTCCATTACGCAGCTATGGCCGACAAGTTCGAGGCGGAAACCCATCAAGCCCCGTCGCGATCGCTGATCTACACTCGCAAGGAGGCGATTGGCCCGGTTGCCGTCGTCGCTCCCGCCGACTCCCCGTTGCTCGGCTTTCTTTCCGGCTGCCTGCCGCTCATCGCGATGGGCAACTCGGTGATTTCAGTCCCGAGCTACGCCAACCCGCTCCCCGCGCTGGAACTCTATCGCATCATCGAAGCGAGCGACTTTCCCGCCGGAGTCTGGAACATCATCACGGGCACGCCGGAGGAATTGGAAAAGACGTTGGCCGACCACGACGGAATCCAGGCCATCTGGCATTTCGGATCGAAGGAAGGCGGCGAAATGGCTCAGCGATCATCGGCTGGGAACCTCAAACAGACTTGGTGCCAACTTGGAAAGTCGTTGAACTGGAACGCGACGCCGTCGCGAGAGTTTTTGCGCCGAGCAACCCAGATCAAGAACGTCTGGGTGCCCTACGGCGCCTAAGCCTTAGCCTTTGCCGTCAGGTAAAGGCTAAGCCCCACTCCGCTCACGAGGGCCAGGCCGCCGCCGAAGACCAGCATCGCTTCGGGCGAGACTTTCGCCCAAATTGCACCGGCCAGCAGGTTACCAACGAGCGTCACCAATCCCACGATGAAGTAGTGAGCGCCAATGAGCGTCCCCTTCGGAATCTCGACGCCCTGTTGAACCAAAAACGCCTTCGAGACGCCGTCGGTAGCGGCAACCGCAACTCCGTAGAGTGCGAATACTGGCACCATTCCCCAACCAAACGAACGCGACAAAAGCATGTAGCAGACCCCGAACAATGCCCATCCCACCAGCAGAACTCGACCCGAGCCGATTTTGTCCGAAATGGACCCCAAGGGGGATGAACTGATGGCGTACGCCAAATTGAACAAGGCGTAAAGGAGCGTGACCTGATAGGGAGCCGCCCCGTTGGCCCCTGCGTACAAAAGTAAGTAGGTGTCGCTACTGTTGGCCAGCCCGAAAAGGGCGAGGACACCTAGCAGGATCCATATCCGTTTTGGGAGATGAAGGTCAAATTTGAGTGCCGAGGTTGGCGACACCGCTTTGTGATGATCAGCGTCGCGAACCAAGAAGGTGATGGCCACCGCGATCAGGCCCGGAAAGGCGGTTAGCAGGAGAATCGTTCGTAACGCGTCCGGGAACCGCCAAACAATCGCGGCTCCGATCGACACGCCGCAAAAGGCCCCCGCGGTATCCATCATGCGATGAAATCCGAACGCCCGTCCCGACTGCGCGGGTTCGACCGAGTCGGCGATCAGCGCGTCGCGAGACGACGTTCGAATGCCCTTTCCGACTCGGTCGGCAAGGCGACACACGAGCACAAACGGCCACGATGCCGCCAATCCGACCAGTGGCTTAGCTACTACACTAATGCCGTAACCCCACCGGATGTACGGGGTTCGGCGTCCCAAGCGGTCGCTTCGAATGCCTGACCAAAGCCGAAGAACCGCAATCACCAAACCGGCAAGTCCCTCGATCAGACCGAGGGTCCAACTCGGCGCTTTGAGGGTTCCCACGATGAAACGTGGCAAAATAGGATACGCCAGCTCGGAAGACACGTCCGCCCAAAAGCTGATCCATCCTAGCGTTCTCACGGTCGGGGGTATCGCGCTTGCGGGCATGTAACGAGTGTATCCAAGCGGCGGCAAGGCAGTTGGCGTGTACGTTCCAAACTATGTTCCCGAACCGGAAGAGATTCCCGGCAACCTCACCAAGGAGCCGTACGCCCGGCGGGTTCAATATATCCGTCATGTTCTTTACAAATTCATCGGCTCAGTAGCAATGATCGTCGGCGTGGGCCTCTTAGTGCCGCGGAATCTTCCGGTTTGGCCGATCACGGGCTTCATGCTGATCGTCTTGCTCCTGGTCAGTGGAATTCGGACGGTCCTGCGGGGCACCAACCTGGAACCGAAGTTGACGACGTGGTGTCTGCCTATCGTGGTGGTGGCTGTGGCTGTCACGTCGCGTGCTTGGACTGCCGCCGCCTTTCCCGCGTGGTCCATCCTTGCAGGGATCGCTTGCTTCGGCATTTACGCCGCCATCTGCGGGCGTGACTTCAGCTTTGTCGGGGGATACGCCTTATCGATCATTGCTTCGAGCGTATTCATCGCAGGCGTGATGGTGGAGGAAGGGATGTCGAGTCAGCGAAGCACTGAGGCGCTGTTGTGGAATGCCTTTGGGTTGTTCTATTTGGTGTACGACCTGGCCGCCATGCTGTCGCGGCGAAAGCGGAACGAGAGTTGGGCATCGGTGGTCGATCTCTACCGCGATATCTTCAACTTCGTCGGCTATTTTCCGCGAGTGGTCATCCACTGGAATCGGCACCGAATTCTCAACGATTTGAATATAGAGAACCCTTTCCGAAGTTGAACCTTATTACTAGAATTCTGTTGTATATTGCCGAATTCGAAACGGAATGAGGCTAAATCCGTCATACTAAGCGGTAACGGATGCGCCTATGAACGCACTATCTCTTTTCACTGCATTGGTGGCTTTGCACGGACCAGCCCACCAGAACAATCTTAGCATCGACGTGTATCGGGTCAACCCGAGCGGCCGAGTTCTGGTAAAGAATGGCGAATCTCTGACTGGCGAAGTCCAATTTCGAGCGATTGTTCAGACCGAACACCCAATTCAAGCCGTCGAATTCTACGTCGGCGACGACCTCCGCGAAAGCGACGGTAGTACGCCCTACGAGTTCAAACTTGATACGTTGGCCGAAGAAGACGGCCCAATCAAGATTCGATTTAAGGCGTTTACGACCGAGGGCCAGAACACCGAAAAGGTGCTGACCCTGAAGGTGGACAACGGGGTTTCGCTTGGTGCTGAAGCTCATATTAAGAAAGGCAACGAATTCTTCAGTAACGGTCAATACGACGAGGCCATCCGCGAAGGTCGAATCGCCCAGAAGGCGGATAAGGATTCGCTTGGCGCTCGACTTTTGCTGGCTCACGCCAACTTTGCCAAGGGCGTTCTCGATAAGGCGCAGAAGTTCGCCGAGGATGCTCTCGATCTCGATAAGAACAATCGAGAGGCCAAAGAAGTCATTATCTCGATCAAGGTCAAGCAGGCTTTCAATGCGGTTTCTCGCTCGGCCGATGACCGAAAGGATGTCTTAGAGTCGATCAAGAATGGCCTCAGTGAAGCTGTGACGCTCCGAACGACGCTCCTCAACGAGATCGTCGACAACAGTAAGGCTGACAAAACCTCGCTTGAATACCTCGATGCCGCCATCCGTGCGCGCCGGTATTCCTTGGTTATCGAGGCTTTGGAACCGGTCCTGCGCGGCGACTTCAAGAACAACGACCTGAACGATCGACTGGCTTTTGCCTACCTGATGACGAATCAGATTTCGAAAGCCGACGACCTGCTTCGCAGCGTCAAAAAGTTCGGCGAATTCGACGCTTATGGTTTTGCCCTCAGCGCGATTGTCGAAACCGCACGAGGCAACGACTCTGGTGCCGACGACCGAATCAAAGAAGCGCTGCTGAACACTCCAGACAGTCTGGGACTCAAAACCGCGCAGGCGTTCATCGCTCTCAAGCGCGATAACCCGCGAGCCTTGTCCGATGCGGCCTCTTCGCTGATTCGCGAGAACGACAGCCGACCCGAAACCTACTACTTCGCGGCTGCGCTCAGCAACCACCTGAAGAATATCGAAAAGGGTCGCCAGTACTTCGAAAAGGCTCTGGCCGCCGACGCTGCCGACCACGACATGTACATCGAGCAAGGTAACGAAGCAATTTCGCTCTCGCTCATGACCGGTGTCAGCTCGCGAGATCAAGACTTCCAACTCGAATACGCTCGTGTCATGTACGATCTGGCTCTCCAGTGCCGCGGCAACAGCGCCCAGGCGCTCTCCGGTGTGGCCATCAGCGCCCTCTTCCAGAAGAAGGGCGACGAAGCCCTCCGATACGCCGAAGCGGCCACTAAGGCGGCTCCGGACTACGCGGCGGCTTGGTACACCTACGCGGCGGCTCTTAGCTACAAGCGAATGGACGCCCGCGCCGCTCTGAAGAAGGCTCAAGATCTCGATCCTCGCAACCTCGAAGGTCGCTCGATGCCGGACTCAAATCTCGTGTTCAAGTACTTCAACACGACGGGCCGAACCCCGGTCCTTTCACCGCCCGCCAAGGGCTAATTTCGCTTCCAAGGTCGGAGTAAGCCTCCGACCTTGGGTATCATTCTTATTCTTGTCGGGGCGTGGCGCAGTTTGGTAGCGCGTTTCCATGGGGTGGAAAAGGTCGCACGTTCGAATCGTGTCGCCCCGACCAAAATTCCCTCTCCATGAAGGTAGTTTTTGATATCGGAAAGGTACTGGCTACCGCCCACATGGAGTGGATGGACGCCTTGGCCGCCAGTGGACTTGCGTATCAGTCCAGCCCTCTCGTCAGCAAAAAGCTTTACGACCTGCCCGAGTACCTTCCTTATGAGGGCGGCCAGATATCGGAGGGGCGCTATCTGGAAGCCGTCTCCAAGGCATTCGGATTGGAAGGCATCGACGCCGCTCGCCATCTCCACCGGAGCATCATCGGAGCCGAGTATCCAGGCGTAGCCGCCATCGTCGATCAGCTCAACGCATCGGGGGTTCATACTGCCACGCTCAGCAACAACAATCCGATTCACTGGGAGTGGTTCACGAAGTCTGGAAAGTACCCCGCTATCGAAAGGATCAAATATCCCATCGCTAGCTTCCATTTGGGCTATTTCAAGCCAGACCCCAAGATTTTCGCCGCGTTCTGCGACTATCTGGACTGGAGCCCCGCCGACATCGTATTCCTCGATGACAGCGCTGTGAACGTCGAAGCGGCCCAAACCGCCGGATGGACGGCCCACGTCATCACTGATGGCGAGCCGAAAGCCGATCAAATTCGGCGCATCCTCCACCTAAGCGATCGCTAGGTTTCGTTTTTCAAACAGGCCGACGATTTCGTCGGCAATGGCCAAGCTCGCTGTCGCGGCCGGAGAAACCGCATTGATGACGTGAATTGCCTGGGCGTCTTCCTCAAAGACGAAGTCGTCCACCGGGCGACCGTCACGCGAAATCGCCTGAGCGCGAACGCCGGCCGGGGCCGCATGCAGGTGCTCCTCTCGAATTTCGGGCACCAGCTTTTGTAGAGCCCGAACAAAGGCGGGCTTGCTGAAGGACCGGTGCATCTCACCGAGGCCCATGCGCCAATGCTTGGCCATCAGCTTCAGCAGACCCGGATAAGTGATCGATTCGAACAGTTCTCGAACATTGATTTCGCCGTTCGAATATCCCTCGCGAGCAAAGGCAAGCACTGCGTTGGGTCCGCACTCGACGCCACCCAAAACCATGCGGGTGAAGTGGACACCCAGGAAGGGGAAATTGGGGTCGGGGACCGGGTAGATCAGGTTCCGACACAGGGGCTCTGCTTCTGGAGTCAACTCGAAATACTCACCGCGGAAGGGAACGATTTGCACCTTGGGTCGATGCCCGGCGAGGATCGCGATCTGGTCCGAATAGAGACCTGCGCAGTTGATCAGAAAGTCGACCGGCTGCTCGTTGTCGGTGGCGCCAACAAGAATCTGGCCGTGTCGCGTCTCAATGTGGCTCACCTCGAAGTTCAGCGACACGATGTTGCCTCGCTCCACAAGTTGGCACCGTAAGGCTTCACAGAAGCCAAGATAGTCCACGATGCCGGTTTCCGGTACATGGAGCGCGTCAACGCCGTTTACATGCGGCTCTAACTCCTTTAATTCTTCGACGGCGATGCGGCGGCATTGGACGCCGTTCTGGGTTCCCCGGTCGAGAATTTTCTCCAACGCGGGAATTTCGGTCTGATCGGTTGCGACGATGACCTTGCCGCAGCGCTCAAATTTAACCTCGTGTTCCTCGCAGAAGGCTTCGAGCTGTCGCTTTCCTTCGCGACAGGTCATGGCCTTGATCGATCCCGGCTTGTAGTAAATCCCCGAATGGATGACACCCGAGTTACGACCTGTTTGATGCTCGGCCAGGCGAGATTCCTTTTCAAGAATAATGACGCAACAATCGGGAAACTTCAGCGACAGTTTGTAGGCTACCGAAAGCCCAACGATTCCACCTCCGATGATCCCGACCGTGAACGGCATTAGCGGTGGTGGACGACCGCCTGCTCGTAGGATTCCTCGACAAGAGCCCGCATCCGGCGTGAATCCGTCTGGAGGCCGTGGTGCAAAGCTTCCTCGCTGAGGAACTTCACATTGCTGTACTGGGTGGCGGTGTAGTCGGTGACCTTGCCTTTCTCGAAGGCCTCGATGACCTGGCGGATGCCCATCTGCACCGTCCATTCCGGCTTATAGCCCAGGCGATTTCGAATCTTGGAAAAGTCGACGCGGTAGTTCCGGCGGTCGCCGTCTGAATTGGATATCAGCAGTTCCGCGGTGGGCACCATGCGCTGAATCATGCGACCAACGTCGCCTAGCGTCATATTGCCTGAATCACTGCCCACATTGAAAACTTCTCCGCCGACGACATCGAGTGTCGAGTCGAGGGCCAGCGCAATGGCGAGTGAGGCGTCATCGACATGAACGAACGGCCGCCACTGGTCGTCACCGAACACCGTGATCTTGCCATCAACGATCGCTTTGGCCGTAAGCAGGTTCACGACAAGGTCGAACCGCGTGCGCCCACTAAGGCCATAAACGGTACCAAATCGAAGAATGGTTGGCCGGAATCGATCGTCGGCCATCTGAAGCAGAATCTTTTCGCACGCGATCTTGCTTCGGGCGTAGAGCGACACCGGGTTCAAGGCCGACTTCTCGTTCAGCACTTCGTCGCTTGCGCCATACACCGAGCAGGTGCTGGCAAAAATGAATTTCTGGATGCCAAACCCCTTGGCGCATTCCGCGATCATACGGGTTGCCATCAGGTTGACCTCGATTGTGAAGTCCTCGTCGAGCGCGCAAGCCGGGTCGCCGACGATGGCGCCAATATGAATCACCGCATCCATGCCATACATGGCTTCGACGATTTTGTCGATCTGGCGGAAGTCGGCCCGGACGACTTCGAGATTGCGATGGCCGAGCAAGTGAGCAATCGGCTCTTCGCCGAACATGAAGCTGTCAACCAACCGAACTCGGTAGCCTCGGTCGAGGAGCTTGGCGAGCAGACCCGATCCGATATAACCGGCGCCGCCGATCACTACGACGTTTTTTGGCTTGTGGACGATGTCGAAGTGAGTGCCACGGAACGATGGCTCCACCTGACTAAAGCCTCGCCAAGCCGCCATCCAGATTCTGGCCCCGGCCAAAAACAGGGCCGTCAAACCGGCACCGATGAGTAAACCGACACGGGGGAAAGGAAAGGCCGACTGGAACAGGAAACAGCACGCGGTAAAAGCGAGGTATGAAACGCCCACGGCTTGGCAAACGACCAGTGCCTTATAGCGTCCTTGATAGGCTCGGCTTCGGGTGTAGAAGCCAAAAAGATAAAACGTCGGAAGACTGATAATGTTGAGCAGAACGATCGACGCCAGATTCATGAGCACGAACGTCCCAAACGGCTCGGGCCGATAGCCCGAAGTCTTCTGAGCGCCATAGCTAATGAGCAAACCGAGCAACGCTGCGCAGTTCAACATGACTGCATCTGCGATCATACGCAGGAGAGCTTCCTTATTCAACTTCATGTTTAGTCCTAAACCAAGCAAACCCAGAATTGCTCTGAAACGTAATTTTACCAGGATGGGGCTTTTCTGCCGACCGCCATCTCGCCGGTTCAAAATTACTGGGACCTTTGCATCAAAGGTAGTTTTCGATGGCGCGGGCGATAACCTCGGACGCCTTTCCATCCCCATAGGGATTCGCGGCTTTTGCCATCGAATCATAAAACGCCTTATCATCGAAGAGTTGGCGTCCAAATTCGAGCACATTGGCCGGGGATGCTCCGATGAGCCGAGCACAACCTGCGTCGACCCCTTCCGGTCGCTCGGTCGTGTCCCTCAGAACCAGAAGAGGTTTGCCAAAGCTTGGCGCTTCTTCCTGCACCCCGCCCGAATCGGTTAGGATGAAGAACGACCGCTCCATCAGCTTCACAAATTGCTCGTATTGCGGCGGTTCGATCAGGTCGATGCGCGAGTGCCCTTCAAGGGCTTCGGAAAGCGTCTTGCGGACGTCTGGATTCCGGTGCATGGCTACGACCAATCGGGCATCTTCATGCTCGTCGATCAACTGTCGAGCGGCCTTGGCGACCCCAGCCATTGGCTCGCCCCAATTCTCGCGGCGATGCATGGTCATCAAGATCAAGCGACCATCGAAGTCGGGATACCAAGTCTGGGGAACCAGCTTGGCGACCTGAAGTACCGCATCGATTCCCGTGTTTCCGGTGACGAAAATGCTGCTTTCAGAGACGCCCTCCTTCCGCAGATTGCTGGCCGAAAGCTCCGTTGGCGCGTAGTGCTGGGTGGCCACTAGCCGCGTGGCCTGACGGTTGAATTCTTCTGGAAAGGGGTTGTAAATATCGTAGGTACGGAGGCCGGCTTCCACGTGCCCAAACGCAATCTTGCGATAGAACGCGACCAGGCTAGCCACAAATGTAGTGGTCGTGTCGCCTTGAGCAACGACAAAATCAGGCTTGGTTTGCTCGAAAGCGCCGTCCAGCGCCGTGATCATTCGCGAAGTCATTTCGGCCAGGCTTTGGCCATGCTTCATGAGCCCTAGGTCAATGTCAGGCGAGATTCCGAAGGTCTGAAAAACCTGGTCGAGCATCTCGCGGTGTTGACCCGTCGAGATGAGAACCGTCTTCAGTTGATTTGAGCGGCGTAGAGCCTGGACGACCGGCATCGATTTGATGCAGTCCGGGCGCGTTCCAACGATGACGGCAACGGTTTTCATAGGTCGGCCTAGTGGCTATATCGGGCAAGGATATCCTGGATGGCGGAGATGACGAAATCGACCTCGGCGTCGGAAATCTTTGCGCTTAGCGGCAGACTGATGATCCGCTCGAAATTGGCCTGCGTGACCGGCAGGTCCTCGGGTTTGAATCCATATTTGTCGCGGTAATAGGGGTGCAAATGCACTGAAATGTAGTGCACCGACGTGCCGATGTTGCGCGCCTTCAGTTCTTCGATGAACTGGTCTCGGTCGATGGACAGCTTATCGAGATTCAGCCGAAGCACGTACAGGTGCCAAGATGAGGTGACATCGGTCCGCTCGGTCGGAATTTCGACCTGCGACAAGCTGTGGAATGCGCGGTTGTATCGATCTACAATCTCGCGGCGTCGCTTTTGGAACCGAGCCAGCTTGTCGAGCTGCCGCAGGCCAAGCGAAGCTTGCAAGTCCGTCATGTTGTACTTGAATCCAGGCATGACGACTTCGTACTTCCACGAACCGCCCTTCTCGTAGCGCTTGAGGGCGTCCTTGGTCATGCCGTGCAGGTGGGCGATGCGCGCTTTTTCGATGAATTCCGGCGTGCCCGTCAGCATGCCGCCCTCGGCGGTCGTCAGGTTCTTGGTGGCGTAAAAACTGAAGGCGGTGAGGTTCTCACTGCTCCCAATGTAACGGCCCTTATAGGTTCCCGAAATTGGGTGTGCCGCATCCTCGATCACGACCAAGCCATGTTCGCGGGCGATGGCATTAATGGCGTCCATGTCGGCGGGGTGACCCGCGTAATGAACCGGAATAATCGCCTTGGTCTTGGGGGTGATCGCGGCGCGAAGCTTCTCGGGGTCCATGTTGAGCGTGTCCGGCTCGACATCGACCAAAATCGGCGTCGCACCCGTATGCTCGATCACGTTTACCGTTGAGCAAAACGTATGTGAGACAGTAATCACTTCGTCGCCCGGACCAACACCGCTGACGACGAGTGCAAGGTGGAGAGCCGCTGTGCAGGAACTGACCGCCAAGGCGGCCGGGCATCCGAATTCTTCCCGAAATCGTCGCTCAAATTCGCGAGTTTTGGGGCCGGTGGTGATCCAGTCGGACTTCAGCGTATCGACGACTTCAGCAATGTCGTCTTCTTCGATGAGCGGGGGCGAAAAGGGAATGAATTTCGAAGGTGCAACGAAGCTTTCTTGAATCATTTTCAAACCGGGAGAGCCGCGGAAGCCCGATTGAATTCTACCACCGGCTTGTGCTTGGTCCCAGTCCGTCAGGGTGCCCGAGGGCTTGGAGTATCATGGGGATGGTCGCGCAAGAGGCGCGATTCCTCTCGACATGGCTTCCCACAGAGTCACTTTCTACGATATTTCGAAAAGGATTTTCGACTGTATCTTCGCGCTGGTGGGAATCGTCATCTTCGCTATTCCCATGCTAGTAGTAGCGCTCGCGGTGAAGCTGTCGTCGCCGGGTCCCGTGTTGTATCGGGCCAAAAGGAATGGCCGTTTTCAGGTTCCTTTCACCCAACTCAAGTTCCGCACGATGATTTGCAACGCGCCCGATCTTCGCAATCCAGACGGGTCGACTCTGAGCACGAAAGACGACCCCCGAGTTACAAAAGTTGGGCGTCTCTTGCGCCAGCTAAGCCTCGACGAACTGCCCCAGTTTTTCAATGTCCTCCGTGGTGACATGAGCTTTGTCGGTCCGCGCCCCGATCCTCTCAACGTGGTCGATCTCTACCGGCCGCAGGACCTAAAGCGCTTCGACGCCATGCCTGGCATCACTGGCTGGGCCATCGTCCACGGCCGCAACGACATTCCTTGGGAAAAGCGTCGCGACTACGACATTGAGTACGTCGAAATCCGTTCCTTCGGGCTCGACCTAAAGATTATTTTCATGACCCTCGGCATGGTTTTCAAGCGGAGTGGGGTCTACACTCCGTCGGAGCGTGCATGACCTTCCTAGTGACCGGTGCCTCGGGCCTTGTCGGTGGCCAGGTGGTTCGCGACCTCAAAGCGCTTGGCCATCGCGTGGTGGCCATGTCCCGGACTTGTCCAGATACCTCTCCCGCCGATGAGTGGGTGCTGGGTGATCTGGCCACGATCGATTGGAAGGCGTCGGTGGGAGGGATCGATGGGATCGCCGCCATCGGCGGTTCGTTAGACATGCGATCGTCCGCCGAAGCCTGGCAGACGTGCCTCGATGTGAATGTCCTTGGCCTTCGTCGGCTCGTCGATTTTGCCCTAGGCCAAGGGATATCAAGGTTCGTCTATACATCCTCAGCCGGGCTCTACCGCCGCCCAGCCGAGAATCTGCCGGTCAATGTGAACGATGAAATTCGTCCGGCCAGACCGTACTGGACCTCCAAGCTTTTGGGCGAACAACTCTTGACCGCCGATGACGTAGCCCCAAAACTGAATCCGTGGATTTTGCGGCTGTCTTCGCCATATGGACCGACGATGCCGCCCCGATCTGTCCTACCGATTTTCATCGACCGGGCCCGAAAAGGTGAACCGCTAGCCGTTCGCGGAACCGGATCGAGATCGCAAGACTTCATTTCCGTTTGGGACGCTTCGTGGGCTCACGTTCAATGTCTGCTGACCGACGCAAAGTCGCCTGGACCTATTAACTTGGGGAGCGGCATCGAGACAAGCATGCTCAACCTCGCTAAGGCGGTCAACGATACGTTCGGCAACTCGACGCCGATCGTTTTTGAACCGGACGATGGATCGGACTCGGACCGATTCGTCCTTGATGTGTCTGACCTGAAGGCCTTATTTGCCTACACCCCAATGGACCTCTGCACTGGTCTGAAGAGGTTCAGCGAGGAGTCAAACTCGTGAGCCGAACCAGAGTCATGGTCACTGGCACAGGGCCCTTGGGAGTCGGCGCTGGCCTTGTTCGGTGCCTCCGCCACCACCCAGACCTTTACGAAATCTGGGCGGCGAATATGAACGAGTACGCCGCCGCCCTCTACGAAAATCACTGCGGCGTCTTGTTACCGAAGGCCTACGACGAAGGCTATCTCACCTGTGTCCTCCGAGCCGTTGAGCACGGCAAAATCCAGTTCCTTATTCCTGGCTCAGAACCGGAGCTCGTAGTGCTGTCAAAGCATCACGAAGAGTTTCGCAAGCGTGATTGCTACCTCCTGGCCAACCCCCCCGAGGTGGTCGAGATCGGCGATGACAAGTATCGAACTTACGAATTCCTCTCCAAAGCAGGTATTCGCACTCCATTCACAACCCTCGAAATCGTCCCCGCGAGCCTGGGCAAAGTTGGCCTCCCGTCCATTTATAAGCCGCGATCAGGCGGTGGCTCCCGCGATGTTTACACGATTCGAAGCGAAGAGCAATTCCTGCGATTACGGCATTCCATGGAGGCCAAGGGAGTCTCGATGGTCCTCCAACAGCTCATCGGAGACATGGACGACGAGTTCACCGCCAGCGCCCTGATGGACTTCGATGGCAATCTGATCGGCACGTTTGCCGCCCGTCGCAACCTTATCGGCGGAGCGACCGGGCGGGTGGACATCGAAGAGTATCCAGAAATTCAGCAGATCGCTCTCGATGTCGCCAAAGCCATCGGAGCACGAGGCTCTATCAACGTGCAAGGGCGAATAACCCCCAACGGTCCGTCGCTCTTCGAGATCAACCCTCGCTTTAGCGGAAGCGCACCGTTCCGCGCCCTCGCCGGGTTCAACGAGCCCCATCTGCTCATCCAATCGATCCTCGCCGGGCGGCCTGTCGAGGTTCCACCCATCCGGTACAGCACCTTTGGAGTCCGAGCGTTCGACGAATTCCTCTATCCATCCGAGGTCAAGGAGGGCCTGCTCCGGTTCAATAAGCCATGAAAGTCGCGTTCTTTTCCGACGTGCATGGCAACATCGAAGCCCTCCATGCGATGGTTTCGGCTTCGGCGGACTGCGAGGCGAGGTTCTGTGCGGGAGATCTCGTGGGATATGGCGACCGTCCAAACGAAGTCATCGAATGGATTCGAGAGTCGGGCACACCGACGGTGATCGGAAATCACGATCTTTTTGCCCTGGACGAACTTGAATACAAAGCCGAGCGCGATGATATCTATCGTGCGAGCTGGACCAAGTCGGAACTAGAGCCGGGCAATCTGGAATGGTTACGGACCCTCCCAAAATCCTTGTCATTGGATCTAGATGGGCGAAAGATCAACCTGACTCACGCCTCGCCGTGGGATGTGCAGACTTATCTGTATCCCGATTCCGATCACCTTCAACGCGCGATGCCGACCGACGATTCGACCCTGGTTGTGGGGCATTGTCATCACGCTTTCGTCTGCCCTGGCCCAAGCGGGGTAATTGTTAACTGCGGGTCGGCTGGGTTCCCTCGTTCGGGACCCGCTGGAGCGCAGTTCATGGTGCTGGACACCACAACCGGTTCTTGGACCTTCCGCGTTGCTCAGTACGACATTGCAACCGTTGCCAATCGACTCCGCGAAGCGGGTTGGAATTTAGACGTAATTCAGAGACTGGTCGATCCGACCAAGCGTTAGCGGGACTGGAGCAGTTCGGCTTCTGCCTGCTCCGGGTTGAGCTGGCGCTCGACCACATAGCAGTAGATGTGGTACAGCGCGAGGTGCGACTCCTGCACGTGCATGGTCTGGTCACTGGGGACCACGATCGCGTAGTCGGCGACTTCCGCCATCTTGCCGCCCGTTCCGCCAACTAACGCCACGTTGATCATGCCGTGAAGTTTGGCTTCCTCCATCGCCCGCAGACAGTTTTTGGAACCGCCGCTCGTGCTGATCGATATGAGGATGTCGCCCGGCGTGCCGAACGCCTCAACCTGCCGAGAAAAGACCTCGTCGAAGCCGTAGTCGTTGGCACGCGCCGTCATCGTCGAGGAGTCGGTCGTTAGTGCGATGGCGGGCAGGGCCTTGCGCGGAAACTTAGTGGAAAGCGTCGAAATGAACTCGGCCGCCAGGTGTTGGGCATCGGCCGCACTTCCGCCATTGCCACAGATTAGAACCTTTTTGCCGTTAGCGAAGCAGTCGGTCGTGACTTGGGCGACCTTCATCAGGTCGGGGATACAGCGCTCGATGACTGCTTCTTTGACTCGGATACTCTCGCGGAGGTGGTCGGCGGCGTAGGAATTCCAATCTCTCGGCATCTAAAAATTCACCTGGGGAACTGGTTAAGTATGGCAGATAGGTTGGCGATGCTGTCGATGACGAAGTCCGGTTGACAATCGCCCGCTGCCTCGTGCTTCCGCCCGTAGCCGGTCCGCACCAGGACGGTCTTCGCGCCGACGGCTTGACCCAGTTCGATATCGCACGGCTTGTCGCCGATGACAATGCTGGCCGAAAGGTCGATGTCGAAATCTCGCGCGGCATCGAGCGCCATTCCTGGCGCCGGTTTGCGGTGGGTCGAAGGCGTATCCGGGTGGTCGGGGCAAAAGTAGTAGGCTTCAATAGAAGCGGCTTCTGCGTTCAAAAGTTCTTCCACCTTTGCGTTCACGGCCAAAACGTCGTCTTCGGGGAAATAGCCGCGTCCGACTCCAGCCTGGTTGGAGACACAAACGATGCCCCAGCCTTGGTTTCGGGCCTCGGCTAACGCCGCAGCGGTGCCAGGAAACAATTCGACCTCGTTCGGGTTGTGCAGGTAATTCTTTTCAACGATAAGGGTGCCGTCACGGTCGGCGAGGATGAACCGGCGCGGCACTCAGAGAAACCTCTTAAAGAAATCGGAGGCTTGGCAGTACGACTCCGGCGTACCAATGTCGATGAATTCGGAATTAAAGGTCATGGCGTAGCTCGGGTTTTCGTCGATATGGGAGAGAACGTCCTTCTCAAAGGAGAAAACCTCCTGATCGGGCAGTCCACGCAGAAACTCTTGTGAGACGACGTAGATGCCGGCGTTGATCTCGCCCGGAATTGGCTCACCCGTCTTTTCCTTATACGCAACGATTCGCCCGAGTTCGTCTTTGACAACCGTTCCGAACCGCGAAGCGTCGGGAACGGGTGCCAGCGAAAGGGTCACCTTAGCCTGCTTTTGATGGTGAAACGCCATCAGCCCACATAGATTTGCGTTCACAATCGAGTCGCCATTCAACACGAAAAACGGATCGCTTCCAAGCAGGTTCGCCGCGTTGCGAATTGCACCACCGGTTCCGAGCGGTTTCTCCTCACGGGAAAATTGGATTGTCATGCCCGTCGGAGCGTACGAAGTAATCTCTTCCTCGAACTTTTCGGCGAGGTAGCCGGTGCCGAGCACCACGTGGCGAATGCCCTGCTTTTCCAGCCAGTGCAAAAGGAGTTTGAGGAAAGGTTCCCCGTCGATCAGCGCAAGCGGTTTCGGCGTCTCATCACCGATGACGCTCCGCAGTCGTGTCCCAAACCCTCCGACCAGTACGAAAGCAATAGCATCGTTGATATTGTTCATGGTCAGTTTTGATCAGCATAGACGATTGTTGAACCTACTTGATCAAATTTGAACGGAATTTCACAAAGATCGGGCAGTGCATTTCGTACTGCGTCCTGTTTTTCATGGGCAACGTAGAACAGAAGGCATCCGCCGCCTCCCGCGCCGAGCAGTTTTCCTCCAACCGCGCCTGCCTGTCGAGCGGTTTCGTACCACGTGCCGATCTGGTCGTTGGCGATTTGGCTGGATAACCCACGCTTCAGCACCCAACCTTCATGGAGAAGCTCGCCAAACCCGTCGAGTGAGGCGTCCGAACACAGCACGTCGATGGCCTGGGGAACGAGCTCTCCAAGTTTTCGCAGGTCGGAATCGAGCGCTCCCGCCTTCGTCTTCTGCATCTGCTCGTCCAAAACCTCATGCGCTGTACGAGTCAAGCCCGTATAGAACAGCATCAGGCGGCTTTGCAGGGCATCCAGACGACCGGGTGCCATCACGATCGGGTGATGCTCGATGGTGTCGTCTTGGTTGAACTTCAGAAGACGCAACCCACCGAGGGCCGCTGAATATTGATCCTGGGAACCGACCCGCTCACGCATCACATTCTGCTCCAGGTGGACGGCCAACCTCGCCAGTTCGGCATTGCTCACGAATTTGCCTTTCAATGCATGCAGAGCGTGGAGCAGGCAAACAGTGAACGAAGATGAAGAGCCCATCCCTGTCCGCGCCGGCAGGTCGCCGGCATAATGAATCTCGATCTCCTTCGTCATGTCCATGTAGCGAAGGCATTCGCGCACGGACGTGTGCTTGAGGTCGTCGATGTCGTCGCACCGCTCCAGAGTGGAGTAGTGAACCTTGATCTTGTGGTCGAAATACCACGGCAGGTGTTTGACTGTGATGAAGGTGTATTTGTCGATGCTCGTCGCGAGCGTCATGCCTCCGTTGCGGCGGTAATAGTCGGGATAGTCGGTACCTCCCCCGAGAAAACTAATCCGCATCGGAGTGCGCGCGATGACCATTTAGACGTTGCCGTACTCCGAGCGTCCGAACATCTTATAGAGCGTGATGAGTTGGCGGATGCCCTCGTCGATCGAGACCTGCGCTTCAAACCCTGCCGCCTTCAGCTTGTCGTTCGAAACGATATAGTTGCGCTTGTCTGGGTCGGTGCCAACCTCCGCTTCGTGGATATAGAAGTTCGGAACATGCTTCTTGATCTGCAGGGCCAACTCCTCCTTCGTCAGATTCGCTTCATTGAGACCAAGGTTGTAGGTCTCGCCGCGCATCTTGTCGAAGTTGTTCATCGCGAAGATCATCGCAGACGCCACGTCTTGGATGCTGACGTAGTTGCGCTTGAAGTGCTTTTCGTACAGGACGATGAAGCCCTGGGTGACCGCCTTATAGGTGAAGTCGTTGACCAGCAAATCAACTCGCATCCGAGGCGAAGTACCAAAGACAGTTGCTAGTCGGAAAGACATCGCCTTTCCGCTGTCCAATAGCACCTTTTCGCCATCGGCCTTGGTCACGCCATAAAGGCTAATCGGCTCTAGCGGAGTGTTTTCGTCGCAATAGAGGTCGCCTGTCTGCGTACCGTAGCCGCTGTTGGTGCAGGGGTAGATAACGATCTGATCCTTCGACGCTAGGTCGGCGATCAGCTTGGCCGCGCCAAAGTTGAGGGTTGTCGTGTATTCCGGGTCTCGCTTGCAAGCCGTCATCCCGACGACCGCTGCGAGGTTGATGATGACATCGTGCTTGCCGATCTGAGCCTTCATCAGCCCTTCGTCGCGAGCATCGCCAAAAACGAAGTCGAAGTTGGGGTTGGAAGCGTAGCCGAACAGGCCCTTTTGTTGGTAGTAGAGATTGTCGACGACGGTGACTTGGTGCCCTTCGTTCAGCAAGCGACCGACGAGGACGGAGCCGATGTATCCTGCGCCCCCAGGAATCAAAACCTTCTTCACTTACTGGTAAGGATACCTGCCCCCGTTCTCCGGGACAGAATGGCGTCGGGACCCTTAACCGACCAAGCTTTGAAGCTGGCTCTCGATCTGCCCGACGCAGTGCTGAAGCTCAAAATTCGCTTCAAAGAACGTGCGCGCCCGAATGCCCAGCCGCGCCGCCAACTCGGGGTCGAGACAGAAATCGTCGAGTTGGCGAGCCAACCCGTCGACGTCCTTATTGTCGATCACCACGCCAAACTGGCCTTCAGTGATGACCTTGGCTTCGCCACAGTCGGTGGGCATCACGCCGATGACGCCTCGCCCGGCGGCCGTGATGGTCCGCATCTTGCCTTGGGTCGAGGACTTCGCCCCTTCTGGAGTCAACGTTGCGATGTGCATGTGCGCGGCGCAAAGCGAGCGATTCAAGTCGCTCCTTGGCACCAAATCCCGGAACCGAACGTTCTCCAGGCCCAACTCGGCCGCCTTCTGTTTCACCTCGGCGAGCTTCGGACCCGCTCCCAGCACCATCAGGGCCAAGCGATTCTTATATTCCATTCGCGCGATGGCCTCCAGCACTGGAATCAGGTCCGACGTATATCCGAGGCTGCCGGAGTACATCAGCACAAACTTTCCATCGAGGTCCCACACCGCGCGAAAGGTGTCGGTGCCGGGCAACGGTCGAATCGCGCTTCCGTCTGCCCAGTCGTAAATCGTTTCAATGGGCGCATCTTTCGCCCCGATCGCCTTCAGTTCCGGCACAAACGAGGGCGAAACGACATTCAATGCCGCCGCCCCGCGAATCATCTTCGCCTCCAGGTTGCGAACCAAAATCGAAAGCGGATTCTTCGAAGCCTTCGCTGCGGCCAGAGCGTGCGATGCGATGTCGCAGACCCGAACCACATACGGAACTCCCCATTCCTTGGCCAGCTTTTGCGCGGCGATGCCCGCAAATGGTGGCGGCGAGACGGTCAAAATCACGTCCGGCTTCACCAATCGCGGCTTAGCTTTGAGGAAAGCTCCCTGAACCTTGAAAGCCGCCATTCCTTTCTTCAGCAAGCTTCCATCGCGGGCGGCGGGGACGACCAACTGGCGCTCCACGGTAACCCCGTCCATCACCTCGGTCATCGACTCCTTTCCGCGGTAGCCCTCAAACACTTCGCCCTTCGGATAGTTGGGCATCAGCGTCAAAACCTGCACCTGGTGGCCCCGCGCCGCCAGCGTCGTCGCCATTTCGGTGATGCTCACACCCGCGCCGAAATCTTCGGGAGCATAGAAAGGGGTCAGAATCAGAACCTTCATGGCCGAATCTCGCTAAGATACCGCTTTATCGCGTCCTCCGAGGTTGGAAGCGTGGATAGAGTGGCGACTTTCGCGTTGGAAATTCGAACGTTCCGCGGCGCGGCATTGGCCGGAAGCTCGCTCAGGTTCATTTTACAGCCCGCCAATGCAGCGATTTGCCGGGGAGAAATCAAGCCATCCCCGCATAGGTTGAAGACCTCGCGTCGCTGACCCGATTCGATGAGCGTCCAAGCAATCCGCGCCACCTCGGCGGTGTGCATAAACTGGTACTCGCTGTCCGGGTGAATCCGAAGTGGCTGACTGTTGACGATGTCGAAGACCGGATTCTTCTTCAGACCGGGCCCGACCATCCCCGCCAGCCGGACGATGAGCCAGTTGGGTGCATAGTGCCGGACGCACTGCTCGGCCAGATACTTGTGAAAACCATAGTGCGACGTGCGAGCCGGATCGGCAGCAACGTCCTCTTTCGTGAGATCAAAGGAATCGAGGTCCGCGTACACATCGACCGAGGACAAAAGCACATGAACCGGAGTAGGGAAATCCGCCAAAACCCGCATCTGCTGGGTTACCGACAGGTCGAAATCGGTCAGCGGCTCGCGGTCAGAAATGTACTTCTTCGAATTGTTCGAAGCGTTGATGACCAGGTCATAGCCGCTCCCCTTCGCCTCGTCGTAGTTCGCGCGGCCGACGCCCGTCACGTCGTGTCCCTTCGTTGCTAGGAAGGTTTCGAAGGCCGAGCCAACGAACCCGGTTGCGCCGACGACCGCGATCTTCATCCCTTACAGCCTCGCGGTCGCGTAGTTTTCCTTCAGCCAATCCACTGTCAGCTTCAGACCGTCAGCGAGCGACGTCGGGGCGTCGTAACCCAGCCATTCGTGCATGCGGGTCACATCGAAGCCCTTGAACATTTGGCCGTCTGGCTTGTCCGTGTCCCAGATCACTTCACCCTGAAAACCTGTCAATGCGACTGTCGTCTCCACCAATTCGCGGATTGTCACCGGCTTGCCCGACGAAATATTGATCGGCTCGCTGGAATCGTAGTCCTCGGCGGCCTTCACCACCCCGTCGACCGCGTCGCGGGCGTAGATGAAGTCGCGTACCGGCGCTCCCGTGCCCCACATCGTCAGCGACGGCGTCTGGTCCCGGGTTGCCTCATAGATTTTGCGAACCAACGCCGGGATCACATGAGAGTCGTTTAGGTTGAAATTGTCGTAAGGCCCGTACACATTGCCCGGAATCATCACAATGCTGTTGAATCCGTATTGGCGGCGATAAGCTTCGCTCGCCACCAGGAGCATTTTCTTGGCAGTGGAGTACGGCGCGCTCTCAAATTGCGGATAGCCATTCCACATCTCGGTCTCGGGGATCGGGTTCGGCGCGGTCGCGGGGTAAGAGCAGCCGCCCATCACGCAGATCATTTTCTCCACCCCGTTCCGGTGCGCCGCGTCCAGGGTCAGCGTGTTCATCAAAATATTTCGCTGGTAGAACTCGGCCGGTCGTTCCTTGTTGGTTTTGATGCCGCCCGAATAACCGGCGAAGTGGAAAAGCACCTCTGGCTTGTGGTCTCGAAATAGGCTCTCCACCTGCGTTTGGACCGTCAGATCGTAGTCCTGGCTCCCAAGCGGAGTGAACGTTAGCCTCTTGCTCGTCAGACTCTCTTGAAGGTGGGTGCCGAGGAAACCGGTTGCCCCGGTAATGACGATTTTCTTACCTGCCAAATCCATCTTGCTGACTCAGGGTGAATTCAGCCCAGACTGGCGAATTCAAATGAACCTGGTTAGTTTACCAGGCTCCTTCGGGTATCCTTCGCCTTCTAGAGGGAGTTACCGACGACACCGTGGAGCGCAAAAGTATCACCGTCGACGAACTTCTTGCCGTGTTCAAACGGTACTGGCGCTCTATTTGCCTGCTCACCCTGTTGGCCGGAGTCGGAGCGGCGGCGAAGGAATACTTTGCCGCGACCAAATACCGGGGGACCACCTCGATTCTCGTCATCACACCCAACGTCAGCGCCTCGCTGAGCCAGTTGGCCGTGCTGAATGCCAGTGCCGCGACTCCCCTGAGAACGATCAAGGGCGTGGTGATGTCCGACCGCGAGACCCGCGCCATCATCGACAAGTTCGGCCTCGATTGGCATAAATTCGAATACGAATTCCAGGTCACCGACGAAAGCCAGACCAACCAACTGGTGATCTCCTACGACTCGACCGACCAAAAGAAGATTCTCGATCTTCTCCAATTCACCATCGACAAACTCGGTGAACTCGACGAGCAGTTCAATTTCAGCGTTGGCACCCGCCAAGCCGTCGAACTTGGGAAGGAACTGAAGAAGAAAGAAAAGGATCTGGCATCTGAGGAAGACAAACTTCTCGCTCTGCAGAAGACAATGAAGACAGCGTCGGACCCAACCGACCCGCAGTCTATCGTCGCCTATCTCGAAGCTTATCAAAAGCTTGAAATGCAGTTGGGCGGAGTCAAGACGCAGCTAAAGGCGCTTCGGGACCAGCTCGAAACTGCCGCCGCTGATACGTCCGTTCCGTCCGCCATTCCGCCTGCCGTGGCCTGGCAGAAAAAGCTAAGCGAGGTCGAATATCGGCTCCGCGTAGCGCGAACGACGATGGCCGAGGAGAATCCCGAGGTCGTGCGTCTCAAGCGCATCGAAGAGCAGACCAAGGAACAGTATCAGAACGACGTGAAGAAGTATCTGACGTCGGTCAACAAGAACCTCGATCCTACTCTGGCGACGCTGGAATCGAAGCGAATTCTCCTTGAATACCAAACCGCCCAAGCCCGCGAACTCGCGAAAGTCGCTCCCGAAGAAGGGCTTAAACTTGGCCGAGAAGTCACCGAAGTTCTCACCCTCCGCAAGGTGGTCACGAACCTACGCGCTCAGTACGAACAAGCCAAGATCGAAGCCGAGGTAAGCAAGGTTCGCTGGAGCGTGCTCGATCCGCCCTATATCGAGCGCAAGCCGGTTAACAAGCGGTATCGAATTCCCGTTCTGGCCGCGATGGGCGTCGTCTTCACGATCTCCATGATCGTCGGGTTCGCCCGCTTCCGCAAGTCGCAATCGGCATGAGCCTCCAACGCGCCTCGATCCAGGTTTCGCTGGGCTCCATTTTTGTCTATCTCGTTAGCTTCTTCAACCAACTTCTGATCGCCCGGGCCTTCGGTGCCGGTGCCCGCATGGACGCCTACCTGGCTGGTGCGAACGTTCCGCTCACCATCAATAACCTTATCGGCGCGGTGTTCGTCTACGCGGTTGTTCCCCACATCGTGCACGAAGCGGTACACGACGAATCGTTGAAGCCGAAGATGATGGGCCTACTCGTGGGGTGCCTCGGCCTCTCGCTCGTGACGCTCACCGTCGGACTTACAGCCCATGTCTGGCCGCTGATCCACACGTCGCAGTTTGGCACGTACCGCCCCGAAGCTGTATGGGCCGCAACCCTATCGTGGTGTTCGTGCGCGGTCTTCTTCATCACCGCCCTCTCCGACGCGCTGTTCAATGCGAATCGTTCCTTCGTATTCCCGGTCCTGGCCTACCTGCCTGCCTACCTGCTCACGTCGTGCTCGGTGTTCTTCCTTGGCCAGCGACTGGGCGGACCCGCCATCGCGGGAGCAACGCTGATCGGGTACCTGCTCGTGATTCCGCTTCGCATTTTCCGTCAGCGCGAGTACCTCGTCCGCCAGTTCGACTTCTCGATGTTCCGAGCATTCTTGAAGCGAATTCCGTTTACGGCTCTCGCCGTCATGAGCCTCTATTCGTTTCCCGTCATCGATGCCTACCTGGGCCCGAAAGCGGGCGAAGGCGTTCTGTCGATCCTCGGATACTCGACGCGCATCATTTCGACGTTGGCCGTCATCGTAGCGCTCGGTCCGTTCGGCGTCCTCATTCCCGAGCTCGCCACCCATAGCGCCGAAGCTAACCGCGAGCGATTCTCGGTTCGCGCACAGACACTCTTTCGTTACGCGCTCACCCTCCTGGTGCCTGTCGCTCTTTGGATTTTCATCTTCCGCCTGCCGGTCATCACCCTGCTTCTCCAGCGCGGCCAATTCGGCCCCGATGACTCTCAGCACCTTGCCGGTTTGCTAATGTTCAACATTCCCGGCTCGATCTTCATGGTCCTCAGCATGCTGATGGTGCGTGTTTTCCTGGCCGACAAGCGCATGATCGAAGCCGCCGGCCTCAGCACGCTCAACTTCGTGATGTATCTGACCTTCTGCTCCGTCCTGACACCGAAGTACGGCCTTAATGGGTTCGGAATGTCGTTCGTCTCCGCGTGGACGCTTCACGCCACCCTCGCCATCACCGTCCTCTTCGCCAAGGATCATGGCCATTTCGAATGGCCAAAGGTTGGTCGATTCGTCGGGCGTCTGGCCGCCACGACCGGCATTCTTGTCCTACTGGGATTTGCCATTCGTACCGCTGTACCGATGCAGAGCAAGCTCACTTCGCTCATCGTTCTGCCGCTGTCGCTCGCCGTCTGCCTGCTCGCGTTCTTCGGCGTGGGCCACCTCATGGGCAGTCCCGAGCATCAAAGAGTTTGGGGAATGTTGGCCAGGTTTTCGCGCCGCTCGCGCTCGGCCTGAACGCATCCCAACAACAGCCAATAGGCCGGAAAGACGATCGGAATCGAACTCAGCACGCCTAATGCCACGAAGGCGATGACTGTCGCCGAGTAGCGCGTACCGCGATATTGGCTGAGCCAATAAACCAGGATGGCGATGAAGAACCACCCCATGCGGAAGCAACTCGCGCCAAAATCCGTCAGGCCATAGCCCAGCGCATAGTATTGACCCGACATCCGCGAGACATCGATCTCATACCAAGAATCGAGGTCGTACTTATTCCACAGGAACCAGAAGTAGTCGGTGTCGAGCTTTACCTCCCCATTCCCAAAGGGTTTCTCTAGCAGGGACGGACCTGAGAGGTAGTGACCCACCAAGCGCATGCTCGCCGACGGATCCTCGATGATCAGCCTCGGATTGGCAATCACGACCTGCGCAAGTTCGGTAGCGCGCGATTTTGGGAGCGACGGACCCGCCGCCACCAACGCGAAACAGCAAACCGCCGTTGCCGAAACCGCGATCAAGCCTGACTTAAAGCCCTTCGAAATGCTGTAAACCACTAGTGTCACGATTCCGTAGATCGTGGCCGTCGCGGCCTGCGATAGGGCGACCAACCCCAGCACGATGAACCAGAGAATCCGCCATTTGCTCTTCGTCATTGGCACGTTGCCGTTGCTCCCGATGATCCACGCTAGGATCGGCAAAAGCACGCCAATGTTCGCCAAAAAGCTTGGCTCGCTACAAGCTCCGCCGACGCCACGGTCTTCTGCGCCGCGAACCTGGCTCATCAGCGGAGCCACGACCGCCTCATGCAACGAAGGCGCGAATGCCTGCGCGAGCGCAGCCAAAAGGTGCACGACAGCCGCCCACATCACGACGCGTGACGAAAAATCCTTGTAGCCCAGCTTTGCCGCCAAATACACAAAAAAGCCCAGGATCATCGCCGCCGTCTTGCGCACCACGTCGCTCCAATCCTTCCACGCCTCCGGGTTGGCGTAGCAGAGGTACAGCATCGCGATGAAGAAGATGCCGAACTCGGACCACGTGATTCGAAGCTGTTCCCGGTCGAAGTAGCACCGAACGGCGAGAAAGAGCACGGCGCACACCGTCGCCATGACCTGCACGTCGGATTTCATCGGCACCGGCGCAATGTATGGGAAGATGGTAAATACGAGGAGACAGTTGGCCAGCACGGTAGAGAGTCGTAGGCTTTTCGGCGCCGCTTGGTCAACAGTCAAAGGTCTCTCCGGGTATCGTCATTTTACGTGATCGGGAGTCCAAATGGTTCGTAAGGCGTGCCTCGCCGCAGTGGCTTGTTGTCCTGTTGTCGTATTCGCGCAGTCCATCGGCGGACCCCGCACCTTTCCCCAGTTCCGCGACATGGCGGGCCTGAGTGGCAATGGCTTTCCCGTCCTCCGCGACGGCGTAGTCGATATTCACGGCGCGCTGACGCTCTCTACGCCTATCGCCTACACCCTCAAACCCGGTCAGCTTGTGCTAGGTGGGGCCTCGCGAAGCTTCGACCGGTCGTTTCGATGGGTGAACACACAGTTCGGCGCGAACAACCAAAAGAGCGACGGCACCGGCCAGGTGGTCGGGGCGGTCAAGACGCCGTGGGGCAACGTCACGCTGTCCCACCTCGTGATGAGCCCGGCGGGCGACTCGGTCCAGCATCTGCAATTCACCTTCGCAAACGACTGGAAGGGCGCGACTTGGAGCCTCGGTGTCCACAACATCACCGACCGTGGCCAGGCCGCGGGCGACAATCTCCCGGTCGAGGACGCCAAAAATAGCGAATCTTTCTTCGTCGTGGGCACCAAGGCTTTGCCGGACAACAGCTATTTCACTGCCGGATACGGCACTACACGATATCGTGGGCCATTCGGGTCCTACTCGCGAATGATCGGCGATCGGTCCCGCTTCTTCGGCGAGTACGACACGTTCAACTGGAATTTCGGATTCGCGACCGAATTCCACGTCGGCTCCAAGAAGGCATATCTAACCGCAGGACTGATCCGCGGCGACCTTGCCACGTGGACACTCAACTTCGTCCTCTAAGACTTGATCGACAGCCAGTTCGCAACCGTCTCGCCGATGTAGCCGAGGGTCTTGCCCTGGACTTCATGAACGGACGTCGGTCCTTTCGCCACCACGCTCAGCGGACTGTATTCCCGCGAATGATCGGTCGATGGGCTCGTTGGATCGTTGCCATGGTCGGCGGTAAGAATCAACAAATCATCGCCTGACATTTGATCGAGAACGCCGCCGAGCGTCTTGTCGAATTCCTCCAAGCAGTGCGCAAACCCGTCCGGGTTGTTGCGGTGGCCGAAGAGCATGTCGGTGTCTTCGAAGTTCGCAAAAATAAATCGCGCGTCGGATGCTAGCGCCCGCTTCAGCATCTCGGCGTGCTCGGGGTTGGACTGAGTGCGCTTGACCGGTCGAAATCCGCGGCCATCGAAGAGTTCCGGCACGACTCCGATCCCAAAGACGTTGCTGACGTCGTCCACCAAGTTATGGGGCGGGACGACAGGGAAGTCCTTGCGCCGCTCGGTGCGCGTAAATCCTGCTTCTGCCGAACCGATAAATGGCCGAGCGATCACGCGCTGAACGTTATTGGGTTCGACGCAGATTTCGCGGGCGATGCGGCAAAAGTCATAAAGCTGTTTGATCGGAACAACCTGTTCATGGCAGGCAATCTGGAAAACACTGTCCGCGCTGGTGTACAGGATCGGCGAGCCAGTCGCCAGATGCTCCGCACCGAGTTCCGAAATGATCACGGTCCCGCTGGCCGCTTTGTTACCCAGCACTTTTCGTCCAATCCGCGACTCAAATTGTTCGACGAGGTCGTCGGGAAAACCGTTCGGATAGGTCGGGAAAGCTTTATGAGTGACGATTCCCATCATCTCCCAGTGGCCCGTCACCGAATCCTTACCTTGTGATTCCGGCAATAGCCGCCCGTACCGCACGTCCAACCCGTCTCGACCTGGCGTCGCCGGATTCCCAGCTCCGGTGAAGAAACCGCACGCGATCAGGTTCGGGGCGTCGATCCCACCGACATGATCCCAAACGTTCTTCAGCGTGTTGTCTCGCTGGCTGTCGCCAAACTTTTCGGCGTCGGGCGCGGCTCCCGCGCCGCATCCATCGAGGACGATGACAATAGCTCTCTTCACGACTGGCTCCAGGTGGTCAAAAAGGTCTCTCGGGCCCGCTCCGCATAGTCGATGATGTCGCCGCTTCCACACACGTTGATGTGACCCATCTTGCGGCCCGCCTTTGCCTGCTTTTTGCCGTACCAGTGGAACCGTGCTTCGGGGTGCTCCCGGCACACCGCGTCGATGGCTCGCTTCAAATCTTTGGCATCGTCGATGCCCAGAACGTTCGCCATGCAAGCGGGGACCCCTGATCGAACGCCCGAAAAGCTGCCCAGCACAACCTGAACGTGGGCTTCGAACTGCGACATCCCACCCCAGTCCAGCGAATAATGCCCTGTGTTGTGGGGCCGAGGAGCAATTTCGTTGACGCTAATGCGATTATTGGCTTCAAGGAAGAGTTCGACTCCGAACAGCCCGACACCGGCGACCGCCTTCACCGCTTCGGTCGCCACGCGCTGAGCTTCTGCCGAAATCTCTGGATCGGTGCATGGGTACACAAGGTCGCAAACGTAATTCTTCTGCCGCGTGTAGACGGCGGGGAAGGTGCCGGTTTCGCCTTCACGGGTCGCGACCACCATCACGGCCATCTCTTCGCCGAACTCCACAAGCTCTTCGGCCAACCACCCTCCATCCGACCAAAACGGCTCCAGCGCCTGATAATCCTCTTCGGTCTTTGCATAGCGCGTCCCTTTGCCGTCGTATCCGCCAAAGCGAGCCTTCAGCACGCACGGAAACTCGATCATCTCGGCGAGATCGGCCGAAACCGCTCGTGGTGAGGGCACTCCGGCTCGCTCGTAAGCCTCCCGCTGATGGAGCTTATCTTGGATGGTTGCCAACGTGTCGATGCCCGGCACGACACGGTCGGGCTCGTATCCCACCTTTTCGCAAGCCGACCGAAGTGTGTCGGCCCGAATGAATTCGTTTTCGAAGGTGACGAACTCGCACTCGGTCATGAGTCGTGCGATGGCGTCTGCGTCGTGAATCGAACCGGTAATCGCTGGTCCAACTTGCGCCGCAGGCGACTCCGGGTCCTCGTCCAGCGAGACGACCGAAACGCCCATTCTCTGCGCCGCCATGACCGACATGCGCGCCAATTGACCGCCACCAAGAATCCCAAGTCGATACTTCGCCACTATCTAATGGTGGCAGATTCCCTCACGACTTGACGTGGATCGATCTGCAATCGCTTCGCTCCGGGCAGGTCGCGCTCCCGGATCACGCCGATCAATTCCGTGCCCACAATCGTCGCTCCGAAGTCGTCCAACGCCGCCAGACAATAGGCATACACCTCGTCGAATGAGGTCTGGTCCGGCTCCGTCAGATTCAGGCTCAGTTGCGTCATGCCCCGCGACCGAAGTTCAAATCCCAACGCTCGCACCCCACGTAGCGCGTCAACTCCCGCGTCTCGCTCGTCGCGGATTCGCCTCGCCGCCCGCCGAACGAGACCGAGGTCAGTTGTCGCAACGTCGATATTCGCGGCAAGCAGAAAGTTTCGCACGCCAACGACGGAAGCACCCCATTTGGGATGAACCGGTCGGTTGAGTTCAATCGGTGGTCCAGCGACCTGCCCCCGCAGGTAAGGAAGCCGATGCTCGCGACCCGGCAATGCCGTCTTCTCGTACAAATGAACCGGAACCTCGAACTCGTCGGAGAATGCCTGCGCCCACCCGCGGCAGTCCGTAATCAACATCGATTCGTCGCCATCGAGCAGAACGAAAGGCATGACGTCTAGGGCCCCGACTCGCGGATGAACCCCCGACCGAACATGCAAATCGATATGAGGAAGAATCAATCGCCCAAGCCCGGTGGCCGCTGAAAGGACGTCCGGCTGATCGCCGGAAAAGGCCGTAACTGTCCGATGATGGTCCGCGTCCCCTTGGCAGTAGTGCACCGTCAAGCCACGGTCCGACAAAAGCCGTTGAGCTTGCTCGGCCAACTCACCATCGCAAAAGGACCAATTCGGAACGGCGACAATGCGATTCAAAGGGCTAGCCACGAACTTATTTTGCCGAAAAGCTTCGGCCCAATGCCCTTGACGTTCCGTAGGTCATCGACCGATTGGAACGGTCCGTTCGTGTTCCGGTAATCCACAATCCGCTGAGACAGCGAAGGGCCGATACCTGGCAACCTCTCGAAGTCGTGCGCCGTTGCCGAGTTAATGTGAATCGGCGTGTCGTCCGGCGAATTCTGGGCAGCCGGACCCGATGCGGCCGGAAGTTTATTCGAGTGCATGCCTCCAATGTGAACTCGACCATGGCCGACATACCCGATCAGCCCGAGAAAGCCGGTCATGACCGCACCCGCCACAACCCTCCTTGGGCCCGTCAGCTTCATGAAAAGGTTATAGCGGTTAACTCGAAATCGATTCTAGTCGTGGATTTTCTAGTAGTGCGTGCCGCCAGCCCCGCACACTGACGTAGCAAAACTCGGCTCGAAGAGCGAAAAGAAATCGCTCCAGGATCAGGGCTCCTAGGTGGATGGTCTTCTCCCGCCCCTTTTCCATTCCGACCAGATCTGCACGCTCTCCATCGCTCATCGGCATCAAATTTCCGACCGCCCGGCTGATCTCTTCGTAAGTAAGAATCGCCCCGTGAACGATATCGGGTCTCCATTCGGACAGCTTTTCCCGAAGTGAAACCAGGTTCGTCCCCGCCGCGCCAAGCACCACTACCGTCCCGCAGGCGTTCGGTCGGTAGCAAAGGCCGATCTCCTCGTCTAAAGCTGCCGCTCCTTTCAGCATTTCCAGCCCGCCGCTTCGCTCGTTCGGGAAAATCGTCGACTTGAGCGCCAAGCTGCCAACCGGATAACTGCGTCGAAACTCGACGTTCCACTCGCTCCCCACTCGGTCCGCCGTCACGAGTTCGGTGCTGTGGCCGCCGGGATCGACGATCGAAATTCGATCCTGATCGCGAAAAGCTGGATCGTTCACGACTGCCTCAAAGCCAAGTTGGGCCTCTTGCTCACCAGACAAAATCATCATCGGCGTGCCTTGGCGAGCCGCCCGAGCAAGAAAGTCGTCGCGATTCGTCGCAATCCGCGCCGCCATCGTTGCTCCAAAGACGACCTCCTCGACCCCCAGTCCCTTTGCTTCGTTCGAAAACCAATGCACCGCCGCGAGCGTCCGTTCCATCGCCGCCTCCGAGAGCAAACCTGTCTGCTTGGTCCCTTCACCCAAGGCCGTCACCGACGTGTTTTCATGAATCGGAACCCAGACGCCGTCGCGATCCTCCGAAACAAGAAGAAGCACGGAATTTGATCCGACATCGATAACGGCTCTGCGCACGGCAGACAGTGTATCTTTCGCGCGGCTCTGGATTCTTGCTATGCTGATACCGTGGCGAGATTGCTCGGAATCGACATCGGAACGTCGGGTTGCAAAGTGGTGCTTATCGACGAAAAGGGAACCCTGCTGAAGCAGGCGGGAGCGGAGTACCCACTGGCCACGCCCCAGCCGATGTGGACCGAACAGAACCCTGAAGATTGGTGGGCTGGCGTACAAAAGTGCTTGGCCGAGATCGGTGAAAGGAACCCCGACGCCATCGGCGTAACCGGGCAAATGCACGGTTCAGTCTTCCTCGACGAAAACGATAAGGTCATCCGTCCCGCCCTACTTTGGAACGACCAGCGGACAGTCGCCGAGTGCGAAGAGATCGAATCGTCCATCGGGCATGACGAACTGATGCGCATCACCTGCAACCCGGCTCTAACCGGATTTCAGCTCCCCAAGATCCTGTGGCTTCGCAACCACGAGCCCCAAAACTTTGCCCGCCTCCGATCAGTCCTTCTCCCCAAGGACTACATCCGGTTTAAGCTGACTGGCGTCAAGGCAACCGAGGTCAGCGATGCAAGCGGCACCGGCATCCTCGACGTCCCAAACCGAGCGTGGTCCGAAGCCATGATGCAGAGCCTCAAACTCGACCCCTCAATCTTTCCCAAGGTCTACGAATCCGACGAAGTCACGGGAACGACCAATGAGGGGGAATCCCTTGCCGCCGGGATTCCTGTGGTCGGTGGCGGAGGCGATCAAGCTGCCGCCGCCGTTGGCACTGGGGCTGTCGATGTCGGAACGATTTCGGTGAGCCTGGGCACCAGCGGCGTCGTCTTCACGTCCATACCGGGGCCGTCCTACGATCCTCGCGGTGCCGCCCACACATTCTGTCACGCCAACCGATCTTGGCATGCGATGGGCGTCATGCTCAGTTGTGGCGGAGCCCTGCGCTGGTTCCGCGACGTTTTCTGCCCGGGTGAGTCTTACGATGCTATCGCTGCTCTAGCTGCGACCGCCCCGGTTGGGTCCAACGGCACGACATTTTTGCCGTATTTGGCGGGTGAGCGATGTCCCCACAACGACCCCCACGCCAAGGGAGTTCTGGCCGGAATGACCCTGGCGACCAACAAAGCCGACATCTGCCGCGCCGTCTTCGAAGGCGTCACATTCGGCTTGCTCGATGGCTTCGAACTTCTCAAGAGTTTAGGAGCCGAAGCGGCGTCCATCAATGTCACCTCGGGTGGAAGCAAGAGCGACTTTTGGGTTCAAATGATCGCCGATGCGTTCCAGACTCCGTGCAATCGGCTCGAAATCGACGAGGGGCCGGCCTTTGGTGCAGCAATTTTGGCGGGTGTTGGCATTGGCGTTTGGGGCTCGACGTCCGAAGCGTGCAAGGCGACCGTCAAAATAAAAGACACAGTTTTTCCGTCAGAACGTTCTTACGTGAGCTACCATAAAAAGTACAGGGAACTTTACAACCAAATCGCGCTTTGGAATCGTAACTAGCAAACATTTCTAGACTTGACATGAGGTAAAGTCTTAGTTCGCGCACCATCGCGCCTTGATCCGAGAACTTTATGACGATTGACGAAACCCAGACACCTGTGAGCGAAAACGAGGCTCAACAGCCGGAGGAGAGTCCGGCCGTGGTGTCCGACGCCCAGACCGAGGAGCCGACGGCTCCCGAAACCGCCGAGATGACCAGCGAGCCTGTAGCCGCTGCCGAAGAGACTGCCCAGCCCGAAGCGGCTGCGCCGGCTGAGGAGCCTGCTCCTGCCGAACCGACTCCGGTAGCCGAAGAAGCTCCTGCCGCCCCCGCCGTAGAAGCGGCTCCTGTTGAGCCTGCGGCTGCAACGGAAGAAGCTGCAACCAGCGAAGGCGTATCGACGGCCGACGATGGCGACCTCTTCGAGCAGTACATGAACGCGCTCGAGGGTGGTGAGGCAGATGCGAACACCGATGTAACCTACAAGCGGCTTAGCAAGGGTGATCGTCTCGAAGCAACCGTTATTCAGGTCGAGCACGACCGCGTTTTTGTTGACCTCGGTACGAAAGCCGAAGGCGTCATTCCGCTCAGCGAGTTGAGCGATCAGAGTCCTGCAAGCGCCATCGGATTCGTCAATCCGGGCGACAAGCTTCAGGTCGTGGTTCTGAACCCGACCGGCTCCGAAGGTAATCCGACGGTTTCGCGAAAGCGAGCCGAGTTCGAAGAGCAGTGGGATCGAATCATCCGCGCTTTCGAAGAGGGCTCTCCCATCAATGCGATGGTCGTGGACCGGGTCAAGGGTGGCCTGGTGGTCGACGTAGGCGTTCGCGGATTCGTTCCGGCAACCCACGTCGGTAACGGCAAGCTCCGAAACATCGACAAGTTCGTTGGCCAGACGCTTTCGCTGAAGGTTATCGAGCTTGAGCGAGACCGCAAAAAGGTGGTTCTTTCCAACCGACAGGCTGAGGAAGAGAACCGAAACGCGGCGAAGGACGAAATTTTCAAGAACATCAAGGTTGGCGACACCATCACCGGTACGGTTCGACGACTCACCGACTATGGTGCGTTCATCGACCTCGGCGGCGTCGACGGTCTCCTCCACATTTCCGAGATGAGTTGGGCTCGCATCAGCCATCCGAAGGAAATCTTCAAGGAGGGTCAAGAAATCCCGGTCATGGTTCTTCGATTGGACCAGAACGCCGGCAAGATTTCTCTCGGTCACCGACAGGTCCTGCCTGATCCGTGGAATCTGATCAAGCAGAACTACAAGATCGGTCAGAAGATGATGGTCAAGATCGGTCGTCTGGTCCCAGCTGGTGCCTTCGTGAAGTTGGATGAGGGAGCCGAAGCGTTCCTTCCACTTAGCGAAATGAGCTACCGACGGATCAAGAAGCCGCAAGAGGTCGTGGAAGAGGGCCAGGAAGTCGAGATTCAAGTCATCGACCTCCGAGCCGACGAGCGCCGAATGGTGCTCTCCATGCGCGCTCTCAGTGGTGGCGAATCGCGCCCGCCCGGCTCCTTCTCGATGGAAGAGGAATACCGCAAGCCGCGAAGCGGCCCAGGTGGCAAGGGTGGTCGACGACGCCGAGACGACGAAGCCGACGAAGCGCGTCGCGGTACTGCGACCGGTGGTGCAACCATCGGCGAGCGCCTTGGCATGCTGAAGGGCCTTCTCAAAAATTCCGACGAAGAGTAGGGTTTTTTGCCCGTTGTCCTTGCCAAGCTATAGGGCAGGATGAAAATCGCTCTAACCGGCGGCATTGCGTCGGGAAAGTCGACACTTCTTACGATGCTCCGCGAATGCGGGGCATCGGTCATTAATGCGGATGCCATCGCCCGCGATATCTTATGGAATTCTAATATCCAGGCTCGCTTGATGAGTCTGGCTGGGTCCGAAGAACCCATCTCACCTGTCTTTTTGCGCGATTTCATCGCTGCAAGCGACAAGAATCGTCGCGCCGTCAACCGGATCATGCACCCGGCCATTGCCGAAGAACTGGCGGCGAGCACTGCCACGGTCATTGAGGTTCCGCTCCTTTTCGAAGCCTGCCTCCACGTCGCGTTTGATGCAATTTGGGTCGCATTCTGTACTCACGAAACGCAGTCGAAGCGACTTAGGGATCGCTATGGCGAACAAGCTGATTACCCTCAGTTTTCGTGGCAGTTAGACTCAAAAGTGGCCCTTGCTTTTGCTGACGCGGTCATCTCTACCGAGACCGGTGAACCTGAAACCCGGGCAAGTTTGCTGCAAGAAGCGAAAAGATGGGGTTTACCCCTTGTAGTTTCCTGAGGGTTTTCATGATATAATCCAGCGACCTGTCGTGTAAGGGAAGGTTTTTGCCTGTAAAGGTGACAGGAATACAAAATGAGGGAAATGGGTATCTCGCTCAAGGAAAGAACACATTCGAAAGTAAAATTTTCGGCATATAATGTTGTTCTATCTGTCGTGGTGAGGGCCCGCAGATTCGAGTCAGCTATGGAGGAGACGTCACAGTGAGACGGTTCATCGCAACTTTGCCTGGAAAGATCATCAGCAATGTGCTGGTCGCAGCTCTTGTATTGCCATACATGGTGCTGGGACTTGCAACGAAGGGTTATGCCCAGTTGAGAAGTCTGCCAGGCTGGGCGGTCGTCGATTTCGTCAACAAGAAGGCTTCCGGTACAACCTTTGGCGCGTCAGCGGCAAAGGCGCTTACCAGCAGCCTTTCGCTAACGGGTAAGTACAGCCTTGAAACGTCAGAGTCTGTGCAGCGCACGGTGGAGGGACTGGGTCTGACTCAGCCGCTCCCGGACATTCAGAATGTCCTCCGCGTCGCTGCCGAACTCAAAGTGCAAACGATTGTTACCGGTGAGATCGCAGAGTATCGCATCGATAAGACGGGTGCAGGCAAGCAAGGTCGCGCAGCAGTCCGCGTGATCTGCTACGACGTTGCATCTGGACTTCCCGTGAACGGAGCTGCAGTTGCTGCTTCGTCGATCGTTCGATCGAGCGACACGTCCGATGATGTGCTCATCAATGATGCGCTGAGTCAAGCCGCAAGCTTGGCCGCAAACCAGATCGCGCAGCAAACCTTGCCGACCGGTACGGTTCTCAATACGGGAACGACGACCGCGCTCATCAATAACGGTTCGCGAACTGGCTTTACGATGGGTATGCACGTCATCGTGACCCGAGGTCGACAACAAGTCGGCAGCGGCGAAATTGTCGAAGTGCAGCCAGACAAGTCAACCTTCAAGGTGACGCGACAAGAACTCGGCATTCAGCCAGGTGACAAGGTCCGCGCGATCTTCGATGTTCCGGAACTTGCTCCGAAGCTGACCGGTTCCGGCGGCGCCGTCGTCGTGAAGCCCAAGGCTAAATCGAATACGAGCGGATTCGTAACGACTCTTCTGGTTCTCGGTCTGGTGGCCTTCTTGGTCGGCGGTCATGGCGGAAACGATGCCATCGCTGCTCCGATTGCCGAAGCATATGCCGATCCGACGAACGGTGCTTCTGTCCGAATCTCTTGGAAGCCAAATGGCTATGCAAAGGGCAATTCGGTTCGTCAGTCTTGGCAAATCTTCCGAAACGATCTGCAGGATACGGCAGTTCGATCGGTTGCTGGAGTCAACACGTTCGTCTTGGACGACACTCAGACTCGCGACGTGACCTGGACGGTTCTTCCTTCCAATAACTTCACGGTCTGTAATGGTAACTCCACGACGAGTGAAACGACGATCGCAGGTGTGGTTGCTGGTCGACCCTACCAATACGAAGTCCAGTTGGTCTTCGCTCTTTCCTCGACCGACCTTGGTCTGACGGGTGGAACGACCTCAACGGCTTCGACTGGTACGACAGCCACGACGAGCACGTCGACGACGAGTACCACGAGTACGACTTCGACGACGAGTACCACGAGTTTGACGACTGGCACGACGAGTACGAGTACGACAAGCACTACCTCGACGACCGGTACGACGAGTACGTCCACAACGTCGGGTAGCACCCTGTGCTACTTCCTGAGTGATCGAACCCCGACGATTGGTTTCGCAACGCCGATCAATCCTCCGGGACTGATCGCTCCGGCGACGAACTCGACGATGGCGACTCAGCAGCAGTTCACGTTCAACTCCGTGGCAAATCCGGCGTACGACCAGACGTTCGAATACGAACTCCAAATCTCCAGTACGCTGAACTTTACGGCTGCTACAACCTATAAGAAGGTGCTCTTCCAAAAGAGAGATACTGGAACGTTGGCTTCGTCTGCGATTGATCTGACGAATGATACGTCGTTGCCTTCTTCGGTTCGAACGGCTAGCGTGATCTACTGGCGAGTTGGTGCGAGGAACGTTCTCGACAACCCGGGTCCCGTTAAGGATGCGTTCACGCAGGATCGCTACATCTTTAGTAGTGCCAACCAGCTGAACCGACCGGGAAGCCCTCCTCCTCCGCCCCTCTAAGTAACAAATATCCCCGCAGAAGGAACCTTCTGCGGGGAGTGACTATCAATCGAACTAAGCCTTACTATGAGCAAGTTTCGTATCAATAAAAATCTGCTAGCCATTGCGCTTTTTTCAGTGTTTGCTGCCTCGGCGCATGCTGACTGGGGAGATCTGTGCGTCGGGCCGTCGCCTCGCGTATCAACCGATTACCTTGTCCAGTTCATCGAGACCCCTCTCTTTGGCGCATTTATGGGCGTCAGCGGCACCTATGGTTACAGTGCAGTCACGGCAACCCCTCCGGGATGTTTTTCGACGGCAATCACCGGCAATGTCGCAGGGCGAATCGGATTTGGCGCTGGCACGACTGGAACGATCCAAACCTCGCTTGATGACGACATGGGATTCACTTGGGGCTGGCACTTCGGCGTCGTTGGTTCGTCGGGCTATGCCATCATCCGCGAAGACGATACGCCGTCGCTCTTCGGCGCGAACGCCTTCCAAACGTCGTTCACTGGTGCATCGGATACCTATTTCTACGGTCGGACGACGAACGGAAATGTACAGATTGATCTTCGATGCGATATAGTGGCCGATTCTGCCAGATTGCAGTGGACTTTAACCAATATTGATACGGTTAGCCACAACATCGCTCTCGGATTCGGGCAAACTGTGGCCCTGTTGAGCGAGACCGCACTTGACAGCCGTGGCACAGGCCCAAGCCTCTCCCCGGGCCTCGGTACATACGTAACGGTACCAGGCATCAAGCCGCCGCGTACAGAGCACCGATGGACCCGAACGACGGATCCGTCCGGCTACCCTGGATCGGTGTTCTTCAATTGGGATCAGCAGAACGACGTCGGGTTGCAGGTTGTGAACACAGCCGACGATGCGACGACCGACCCAAGCACCCCAACTGCGAGCCAGACGCCTACCGATAGCTTCGTCCTCGGTCAGTCGTTCTTCCTTCTTGGCTGGCCGCCGCTCCTTCAGCCGACGGACTTCCCGAACCGCATCTTCCAAGAGCCGGTTTCGGACGTTCTGTTCGCTGGTGACGATGGTTACATTCAGTTCTGGAACAACCAGCTTGTTGCTGGCGGCTCCAGCCGAACGATCAACGCGTTCTACCGCTCGACGTGGGGCGACTCCTTGTATGGCAAGCCCTACTCTGTAGTTGTCGACACGCCGAAGGTCGTGAACCTGTCCAGCACGGACGCAAACCAGTTTGCGCAGAATCCGTTCACGATCCGAGTCTGGGTTGACAACAATCGAGGCTTCTCGACGATCGACCAGGAAATTCCGCTTCAAGACGTTCAAGTCCAGTTGCTTCTGCCCGATGGCCTGACGGCGGTTGGTGGTGCAACCAAGACGATCAATCGAATTGATGCACGAAACCAAGGCTTCGTCGACTTCACCGTTCAGGCAAATGACTATGCGGCTGGCGACTTGACGTACCAAGTCCGTATCACACCGACGCCTGGACCTCAGAAGACGGTCACTGGTACGATCACGGTCGTTTCGCAACCCAAGCTCACCCTTGAGAACGATGCCAACTTGATCACCTCACCGTGGACTTTCGAGACCCCGACTTGGGAAGCAATTCTTGGTCTGACTCCGGACGCCGACTATCAGGCATTCTTTTACGATCCGGTCCAAAAGGGCTACATTGTCTCGACCGGTCCTGAGAGAGGCCGCGGCGCTTGGATCGTTTCGAAGCTGGGCACGACGAGTTTTGCTCTCGGTGGCAATCCGACGGCTCCGACTGACTACCAACCAACGTTCGATGGAAGCGGCGGTGCTCCGTTGGTCGACCTCAAGCCGGGTTGGAACCTGATCGGAAATCCATATCATGTTTCGTTCCAGTTGGGTGAAATCGTTGGTGTCAGCAACTCGAACCCCAATCAGGCATACACCTACGCTCAGCTCGTTCAGCAGGGCATTATTAGCGGTGCGTTCGCTTACTGGGATACCGGCACGCAGAACTACGGCTACATCCAAAAGACGACGGACACGGTAACCCCGCAGAAAGGCTACTGGGTTTACGTCTACGCTTCGGATGACGTGTTCCTTCGATTCCCGCCGATCTACAAGGTTGGCGTCCGAAGCGAAGCTGATAACTCCGGTACCTGGCAGCAGACCGCAAAGCAGTGGCGTCTCCAACTCGCCGTTCGCGGTAAGAGCACGGTTGACGATCAGAACTTTGTTGGCATCGCCAGCAGTTCCGACAACGCCAAACTTCTGCGAGTCAACGAGCCGCCGATGGCCCCGATCAAGGGTGCGGTCAGCCTCTCGGTCAATAAGACCATCAATGGTCAGGCGACGAAGCTGGCGCAATCTCTAAGCGAAGTCAACGGCAAGCAGGAATTTGACCTGACCGTCGATACATCGACGTTCGCTGATCCGACTCAGCCGCAGACGATGACGCTGACTTGGCCGAATCTCTCGACGATTCCGAAGAATGTCCGAGTTCGATTGGTCGACGTATCCAACGGTCAGACCAGAGACCTTCGAAAGGTTTCCGGTTACACCTTCCAGGCTACTTCCAACTCGACCCGAGCCTTCAAGATTCAGATCGAACCGGGAACGGTTTCGAAGGCGATCATCGGTTCGGTTGTAGTAACTGGCGATAGCCGCGCAGCAAGCGGTTCGCTTCGAGTCAGCTATGCTCTCAGCTCTGACGCCACGACGACGGTCCGAATCCTCGGTGCAACCGGTAAGGAAGTCGCGATCCTCTCGTCTGGTCGAGCCGACCAAGCTGGAAACAACGAGGTGGTTTGGAACCTCCGCGATAAGGCTAACCGAGCCGTCGCTCCGGGAACCTACCGAGCTGAAATCGTCGCCGAAGGCGCCGATGGCGAGCGAGTTCGAAAGATCACTCCGATCGTCATCGTTCGCTAACCGCGAACTAAGTTCAAAAAAGCCTGCGAATCCTCGCAGGCTTTTTTGTTTTTGACTATAAAATATTCTAGATGGCAAGGCAGGCGTCGCGGGGGTTGATTCTAGCCCTTGCCCTAGCAGGAGCAAAAACGGCCCTCGCTGGAACAATCAGCATCCAGCTCCAAGCATTCCCAACCGAAGCAGTCGCCGATGGACGAAGCTCCATCGCCGTCACGCTCATCGTTCGGAATTCCGACGGCAGCAACGTCCCTGATGGGACCCAAGTCCTCGTCAGTTCCACGCTCGGCAGTTTCCGCCAGAACATCGTCCAAACCACTAGCGGCATCGCCCGCGCTGTCCTTGTAGCGGGCAACATCCCCGGAACAGCAAAAATCACCGCCTCACTAGTCCAGAACCAGTCGAGCCCTTCGACTCTCGAGGTCGAACTGGTTTCCGATCGCTCAAAGCTTTCCTCCGCCAACGACTACATCGACATATCCTCTAGTGGATCGCTGGAATACACCTACGCGAAGCGGATCGTCACCGCCTCTGGAAAAAATCATGGTGTCCGGTTCGAATTCCGAGACCGACTCCTCGTTGCCGACGACCTCCAGTACATCTATGATGCTCAAGTCGTCCGGGCGAAAAACGCAAGCCTCAAGTTTGGCAAGAAGACGATCAATTTCTCAGAACTGTTCCTCGATTTAAGAACCCAAACCGGATACGGAATCACCGAAGTCGACTACTTTCCAATAGATCGAATTCGATACGGTCTGCATCAGTTCTTCTTCGAGAGATACATTCCGCTCGACGACAAATACGAGCCGTCGACCAAGAGCCGCCGAATCGCTACCGTCGTAGTAACGAGGAACGGAATCGAGCTTCCCAAAGAAAAGGTCCCCGACGATGTCTTCGACTTCAACAAAATTCGCATTGGTATTATCCCGGTTAAAGAAGACGAGGTCAAACTCGAACGCGACGAAGACTACGAAACCGTCCGCATCACCGCCAAGCGAATGACCGTCGTCAGCCGACGCGAAATCCAATTTCAGCATGCCACCTTTTACGTCGGCGAATCGAAGGTCTTCTCGCAACCGCTCTACCGCCTCGACACACTGGGCATGCGCGACGAGTTCCCTACCGAGCAGTTCGTCTCGTTCAACAACAACCAGATAGCGGTCAACTACCCATACTACTTCTCGCTCGAGCGCCAGCAGTCTCGCGCCATCAGGTTCACCACAGGGCAATCCTACGGACGTAGCTTCACTGCCAACCGAGGGGTTTTCTTCACCTACGAGCAAACCTGGAACCGAGCCAACGGCGACGGTAACTTCCAGTACTCGGGCATCGGCCGCGACGATTTCGACCTTGGCGTCCGCCAATTCCTCAAATTCGACGACAATACGACTGCCTCGTTCGCCATCGACTCTCCCCGCGCCAAGAGCCTCATTTCGACCGGTACCTACAGCCACTACCAGCCCGGCTTGCAAACGTCGGTGACCGGCACCGCCCAGCGTTCGCTCGACGGCACTCACGACAATGACCGCCAAGACTATTACCTCGTCCTCGAAAAGGATCCGGTCAAAATGGGCAAGCTGCCTTGGAACCTTTTCTACGGCCTGAACGCTACCTACTCGCAGTCGGTTACCGGGAGTGGAAACGGCGTCGGCGCCCGTCTCCGCTTCTTATCTCACCCGTTTTTCGTCGACCGTTCGCACGCCACCGTAACCGCTGGCTTGACGTTTAGTCAGTATTCTGGTACAAACGTTGCGACGCCGTTTGCCACCACCGCGAACGTCTCATACGCCAAGTCGTTCGGCACCCGGTTCACTTCGGTCCTCACCTACGACTACGCTCGGGACGGAGTCACGGAGAGAGCGATCGGACTTCACCGGCTCAGCAGCCAGCTAAATTACTACGATCGGAAGTTCTATTCGAGCATCTTTGCCGCTCAAAGTTTGGGACTCGACCGACTCAGTTTTTTTGCCGACGCGTCCTATCGCATCGCCGACCTGTGGAGAGTCGGATATCAGTACACACTAAATCGCTACAGTGGCAGTTCTTACATTGACTATGACGTTGTGCTGGCTTATCGCCTTAGTACGAACAAGCCGGAGTTCGGCTTCATGTTCTCGCAACAAACGAAACGTGTTGGTTTCGTGGTTCTTGGTATGTCTGCAAACTAGCGCCCTCGCCCAAGGCGGCTTTGGACGATTCGGCTACACCAAGTCGCCCTCAGTCCCCGGCTTCACCTTCACCGCTAACGGATTCAAGTCCAGCTACTCGGGTAGCGACGAATTCCGCTTCTCCACGCCACTCAAAATCTGGAACCCCGTCGCCACCAACTCATGGCGCGAAGTAGTCATGACCGATGGCGGGCCGGGTCGACCGTCCAAACTCCGGTTCGACCTCTGGGATACCGGCTTCAGCATGTATTTTCCTGCCGGTATTGAACTCCAACTCAAATCGACGGCAAGCCCGTTCCTATCCTGGAAAGAGGGAAGCGTCCAAAATGGCATTCCAACGCCAAAATCCGATTGGATCTGCCTATCGTTTCAGGACCGTCAACCGCCGATCGTCTTCGGCTTCCCCGAGGGCACCACGCCCATGGAGATCACGGGTGATCTCGGAAACTGGACCCTCCATTCAGATAAGTCCTTCAAAGGCTGGGTCCGCTTTGCCCTACCCATGGGACTCGACCCGTTCCGCTCCAGCACGGCCAAGGGCCTCGGTAAACTCTCCGAGCGGTGCGCCACCAACGCCGACCTCTGGTACGCACCGATCGCCGACGTACCCGACCCCGTTCTGGAAGACGATGCCGAAGGCATCGTGGCCACTTGGCAGCTTCCGCGCAAGCACACCGTCGTCCCCAACCTCTTCTACCTCAGTCAGTTGGGCGGCTACCCCCTGCGCATCCAGACCGATACCCAGACCGACGGCTTTCTGACCGAAGACGGCCCGATCGTCTTCACCAAGGACCCGAGCCTCGTCGTCCGTTTCCCGATCAAGCGCATACCCGCTGGTCGGGGGCTCAGCATTGGTGAGCCCATTCCCCAAACCTACGATGTCAGTTGGCAAAAGCCGCTCTCCATCGTCGATCTCGCCCTCGCCAACACGCTCTCCGGGCGTAATCGCGAAGTCAGCGAGAGGGCTCGACAACTTCTCGCCCAATACTACGACTTCTCGGGCCTAGAAACCGAGCCGAACACAAAGCAGAGCGTGTTCTACAAGCAGGACGGAACCGGAATGCTCCAAGCCGCCGTCCACAGCCTTCTTGGGCAGTCCGTCCGCCTTGGCACCCTGGAGACCATGGGCGACGATCCGCAACTCATCAGCATTTTCTGGCGGATGGACCCCTACATTGGCTCCCTTGGCGTGGACCCGGAGCAGACTGCCCGCATCGAAGCCATCGCCGCCATCGCCGGCAGCTTCAGCTCGACCCCAAAGATGCGTTGGCGAGCCGCTATGTTCCAGGCTGCCCTCAGCACTCGTCGCGGCCTCAACTCGTGGAAGAAGCGCATGGCGCTCATCGATGCCGAGCCAAAGCTCCACGAGCCGCTCCTGGGAATCCGCAAAGCCCTCTTCTCCCTCAACTTCACCAGCCCACAATCGCCGGTTGTCTCCAACTGGATGTCCCAGGTTCGATGCTATGGCGATGCGCCGATGTGGCTGCAGAAGCAGCCGACCGCCTACGAATTCTGTTGGACTGCTGTCGACAAAATCGTTGGCACGATCTCGCTCGAAAGCGCCTACGCGCTCCGCGCCACCGGCCGGCACAACCTCCAGAGCCTTTTCTTCTCGCAAAGAATCGGCTACAGCGAAATCCGATACGAACCAGAACGCCCAGGCCAATGCTCGGCAAACCTCTTCGTGCCCGACTGGGCCGACCCTTTCCCGCTTACCGCGCTTCCACCGGAGTACTCGGAACCGATTCTGTAGGCAGGTCCAAGTTGTAGTGCAATCCAATATTCGTCTTGCGGGCCAGGGCCTGCTCTGCCACGTAGCGCGAAGCGATCAACAAGCTCTTCGTCTCTAGCGGGTGTGCAGAGAATGGCGCTTCATGACAGGCATCGTATTCCTGCATCAGGTCCGCCACTACCGAAAGCGTTTGCTGAAGCCCCTCGGTCGTCCGCACAATGCCCGCCCCTTTCATCATCTGGTGCTGCAGGGTCGTCCGAATTCGAATCGAATCGGCTTCCGAAATGCACTTCACCGGAATCGTCGGAAGGTCCGAAGCGATCTCCATCGTGCTGTTCACCGCCGACTCAGACGCCGCCTTGGCAAACACCATCGCCTCCAATAGCGAATTGCTCGCCAGTCGGTTCGCCCCGTGAACGCCCGTCCTCGAGACCTCGCCGGCCGCATACAGTCCGGGGATCGTCGTCTGGCCATGGATGTCGGTACACACACCCCCGCACGAGTAGTGCTGGGCCGGAACGACCGGAATCCAGTCGCGGTCCATCTCGATTCCAATCGTCTTCAACTTCTCGAAAATCGTGGGGAACTCCTGCTCCAAAAGCTCAGATTCGAGGTGTGTGGTGTCAAGGTAAACGCACCACGTGTTCCGCTTCTTCATCTCCGCGTCGATGGCCCGCGCGACCACGTCGCGGGGAGCCAACTCCAAGCGCGGGTCATAGTCGTACATAAACCGCCGACCATGGTGGTTGCGAAGCGTGCCTCCAGCCCCCCGCACGGCCTCCGTGATCAGGAAGCTCCGCATCTGAGGGTGGTATAGCGTTGTCGGGTGGAACTGCATAAACTCCATATCCCGAATCTCGGCGCCCACGGCCGAAGCCAATCCGATTCCGTCCCCAGTAGCAACTCGTGGATTCGTCGTGTGGAGGTACATGCGCCCACAGCCGCCGGTCGCCAGCATCACTGCCTTCGCGGCAAACACACGCTCGCCAAGGCCATTCACATTGGCTTGGCAGCCGCGACAGACGCCATCCTCGACCAGCAAAGCCGTCACAAACGACTTCTCGTAAACATGGATGTTCTTGTGCTTGCGGATGGCCGAAACCATCGTCCGCTCGACCTCCCAGCCGGTCTTGTCCGCATGCTTGACGATTCGGTGCGTGCTATGCCCGCCCTCTCGTCCCAAGGACAACTCTCCATGTTCCCGATCAAACCGCGCCCCCAAGCTCACCAGCCAATCGATAGCCGCCGGAGCGTTTTGCACAAGGTAACGAACCGCGTCGTGATCGTTGACGTTGCCGCCCGCGATCATCGTATCCTGCTCATGCAGAGACCACGTGTCGGACTCGCCGACCGCCGCTGCAATTCCACCTTGTGCCCACTGGGTATTGGAGTCGGAGATTTCGGCTTTGGTCAGGATGCAGACGGAGCCGTGTTCGGCCACCGAAAGAGCGAAGCTGAGGCCGGCCAAGCCGCTCCCGATGACTACGAAGTCGAACTTTTCAGTTGTTGCCACTTAATCGTTCCTACGACTTCATCTTGACAGCTTTCACCGCCAGATCGGTTTCAATCGTTGGCAATTCAACTTTGAGCTTTCCGTTCAGTCCAACCTTGGTGTCAATCTGGCTGATCGGCTCACCTTTCCAGGTGTCCCAAAGGGTCACTTTCCAGTCCCCGCTCGCCAATCCGTCCAGCGTCATAATCGATGGCGGCGCGGGCGCGACCTTCTCCTTCTGAACGCAGACCTTCGTCCAAGTCCGATCCTCAACCCGAGCCCAGGCAAGAATCACGTCGTTTCCAACCGCCGCCCAACTCGCCAGCGGCGGAACCGGATTCGGATTTAATGCCCGGAAGCGATAGTTGGCGGTCAGCCAATCCTGGCCCTGGTTGTCCACCACCACATTGTGCTTGCCCGCCGGAATCGTGACGGTGTACAGACCGTCGTACTGGTGCAGAGTGTCACCTTTCGCGCTCCCGTCCGGATCGGCAAAGTCCCGAGTGAGGTAAGTCGAACCGTCTAGGTCGATCTTCAGCTTCGCCCCCCCATAGCCGGAAACGCTGGTCACAATGACGTCGAAGGTCGTCTCGCGGTCGAGGTCGCAGGCAAAAGTGATCGGGTTATGGCAGTCCGCGTGGTTACCTGTCCCATGCAGGAGCGCCGAAACCGGCATCTGTCCCGCAACCTCCGTTGGCGAAATTCGCACTACGCGCGGCTTGTTGTAAGGGCTTGGTTCCCAATTCATCGGCCCACCTTGAATCATCACGTCCTTGCGCGGCAAAGGGTTTGGGCGTACCTTCCAATAAAAGTTCGGCTGGGTTTGGCGGAACGCCTCCTTGTCCCATTCAATCCCCTTGATGAATTTCGCCACCGAGCCAAACAGCGGATACAGATCTTTCGGCTCGATCAGGTTGTCCCACCACCACGGCTGCGCCGCTCCGCTGGACCCCATGCAAACCGAAATCCAAAGCGGATCATGAATCTGAAGCCCCTCCGGGTCGTCGTCGATCCGTGGTCCGCCCGAATCCGCCCCAATCTCCCCGACGTAATGGGGCTTGCCCCAATTGCCCTTCCTCGATTGCTGAATCGCCACTTGGCTCACCACGTCCGGCGAATTGTAGTTGTGGGTCTGGATATAGTCGATATCGCTCAACAGGTCGATATCCTTAACTCCCATCGAATTCCCAAAACTCGTCGTCACAAGGTGGTGGTACGGGTCGATCTTATGAAGTTCCCGCGCCATCCGCTGGTGCCAGTCCTTCGCCAAATCCAATGGCATATCGCGGCTGATGTCAATCTCATTCCACAACTCCCACGAGAAAACTGTCGGGTCGGCGGCATAGCGAGCCACCAGGTACTGCAGCTTTTGCACGTAGAATCGGTCCATCTCTGGGCTTTGCCAAAACTCGGCCGGTGAGTGAAGCACGCCGCCGTTCGCAATGTTGAAAACACCATCCTCCCAGCTCGGATACCCGTCCCTATCGCGAAGCATGTTGTACGAGTCGATACACAGCTTCACCTTCATGTCGTACTTCCGAGCTAGAGCAAGCACATGGTCGATCTTCCAAAGGTTTTCCAGCGAAAATTGGCCCAAACCTTTTCCGTCCTTGGCTAGCCCTGGTTGCTCGACGCCAAACGTGGTCCAATGCGGGCTCAGCCAAATGCGGAAGTAGTTGCACCCCTGCTCCGCATACTTCGGAATCCATTTGTCGAAGTTGAAAGTCCCTCCGTCGCCACCCCAGCACACGTTGGCGCCAAGCGGATAGAAGCTCTTACCGCCCGTCGTCACAAAGTATCGCTTGTCAACAGTGGAAACCGAAGCGAAGCCCGACTTTGTCGGCTTCTCAACCTCAATTTCAATCGGCTTCGTTTCGGCAGTCCCGGTCCGGTCATGAATCGAAGCCGAAACCTCGTAACGCCCTTCGGCCAAAAAAGAAAGCTTAGCTCGCCATCGCCCGGTGCCCTGCTTCTTCACAACTTCATGCCCCGCCTCATCGCGGCGCTCGCAGTCCATGTCGAAGTAGCCTGAGACAGACATTGACTTGCCCTCGGCGTCGGTCGCCTTGACTTTCACCGAAACATCGGTGGGATCGAAGGGGTTGTCGTAGGTTCCGTGGAGGTCGAGGTCCATCACCACCGGTTCGAATTCAGAGGTTTTTCTATCCGATGCGTGGATCGCCTTGGCCGATAGCGCCTCGCGGCTCTGGTAAGGCGTGATGATCGGCGACATCGCCGTCGCCCACAGTCCAAACAGTCCCACAATGACCATGACAATCTAACTATAGACCCAAGGTTCCCGGGTCAAAACCGGATTTCCTAGCGATCGGTAAAAAACTCGCAAGTCGCCTAAAACTGTGTAAGAACCAAATTGCTTTTTTCGACCAAACCCTCTAGAATCGGGTTATGTTACTTAGTGCTGCATTGTCGCTGGCGCTCTATGGTACTTCAGGGCAACTTATCGCAAGAGGTGGTCAAAATTGGGCGGGACACGGGGGTGACTCCGCTCATACGGGGATGTCCACCGTTTCGTCAATGAATCTCGACGGATTCAAGTGGACGACTCCGGTCGATCTGAATCCGAGGTACAACGGCAACGACCTTTTAACTCACTACGGCGAAACGTGCGTCACGTCTGGAAACGTCGTCATCACGTCGGTGAAGCAGAACCTCACCGATGGCTTCACAATCCGGGCATTCCGGGGCCTGACCGGAGCCGCTGCGTGGACCGAATCCACCGACTACTCGGTTCCGTCGCAAGGATGGATTCCGAGTTGCAGCCCGACTCTCGTCTATACGCGCGGAACTCGGGCCGATCCGATGGTCGCCTACCCGATGGGCGGAGGGCGAATCGCTTTCCGAGCGACCGCCAGCACAACGGCGTCGCCCGTGGTCTACGCCTTCTACGGCAACTCCGTCTACAATAACAATCCGTCGGCGTTCCAATCCAACGTCAAGATTTGTACGCCGCTCACCGCCGGCCCAGACGGCAGCATCTACTTCGGATTCATCGTGTACGGCGCCAACCCCGCCAACCTCACAAGCGGCCTGGCTAAGGTTACGCCCGCTGGCGTGGGCTCTTGGGTCTCGGCGGCGACGCTCAGCAACGACAGCGCCGTCAATCAGATCAAGCAGAACTGTGCGCCCGCTATCGATTCGCGGGGGAGCGCTCTCTACGTGACGACCTACGCGGGTAGCTTCTCGCGGGGAACGCTGGTCAAGCTCAGCCCCGTGACTCTTCAGCCTCAGGCTCGGGTTCGACTTCTCGATCCCCGAAACGGAAACGACGCCGCTATCGACGGCGAAGGAACGGCATCGCCGTTGATCGGGCCGGACGGTGACGTCTATCAGGGCGTCCTCGAAAATCCATTTGGCTCGAACCACCTTCGAGGCATCTTGCTCCACTATTCTGGAGATCTCCAGCAGACCAAGATTCCTGGTGCCTTTGGCTGGGATGATACGCCGACCGTCGTGCCGAGTTACATCGTGAATGGGTACACGGGCCATTCTTCCTACCTCCTCATGTGCAAGTACAACAACTACGTGGCCGGCGGAGGCGATGGTGCCAATAAGGTCGCGATCGTCGATCCCAACGATCTCGAAACCGACGTGGTGGCCAACATGCCGACGATGAAGGTTGTCATTTCGCAGTTGGGGCCGACGCCCGACCAAGAGTTCCTCAGCGACCATCCGAACGCCGTTCGCGAATGGTGCGTGAACTCGGCTGCGGTCGATGTTCCCCGGGCCAGTATCCTCGTCAGCTCCGAGGACGGCGTGCTCTATCGTTGGGATCTGCACACGAATACGTTGTCGCAGTCGATCCGCCTAACGGACGGAATCGGTGAAGCCTACACGCCAACGGCCATAGGACCCGATGGCCGCGTTTATGCGATCGCCAACGCGACGCTCTACGCCGTCGGACTCGCGCGCTAGTGCCAATCCTGATCGCTTGGGTGGCCGCAACGATGTTGCGGCCACAACTATCTCCCGACCAGTTGGATGCTTGGCTAATCAAAGACTCCAAGGGGCAAAGTTGCGCGTCGTGTCACTCGCCCGACGGGATCGAACTGACCGGATTCTCCAAAGCGGACATCAGTCGCCGCATCGCTCGGCACCAAACCGGCACGACGGCGGCAAGCGTCCTGGCCGTCCTATCTGGTCGCCTGGATTCCAAATCCGACGGTCTCGAGCGACGGCCACTTCAGCCGGGCGCGGTCCTCTTGCCCGGCAGCAATCCTCAGCGACGGGACGAACAGTTCCTCATCGAACTCTCAAAAAGGTATCCCGCGCTTTTCAAACCCATCAAAACCCTCGCCGCCGCCCAGGCCATGCAAGCTGCGATACTCGCGATCGACCTGCCTAGCCTGCCCATAGGAATTCAAATGGACCGCCTGAGCGAAGACCAGGCCCACGGGCTCGATCATGCCAGCATCGCCGACTGGTTCCCCGACGTTCCCGTCTTCGACACAGATGAAATTCGCGACGAGGCGAGAGCCTACATCGCCAACCCAAGCGAAGACACCCTCAGGGCTCTCGATCAAAAAGTCGTGTCCATCGCCAAAACAAGGGATCCGTTCACGACCCTTGCCCTCGACAAATATCGCTCTCTCCTCGTGCTCCAGCACGAAATGCGAACCGGACACCAAGTCAGGGACTTTCCGACAGGAAATCCGTTCTGGCAGGTCGCCGAGTTTGGCCGCGTCTACCACGAGTCCGACTACAAAACCCTTGGCGTCCCCGAAGACATCGCCCAGGCGAAGCGGATGGACACCACGCTCCATGACCAGATGAAGCAGATTCGCCTGCCCTGGTACTGGCTGGGCTGGACCCGCGACCCGAGCCTCACCAAGAGCGGGCCCATGCGCGAGACCATCCGCGCCGATTACTTCTGCAAGTACCTCGAAGAAGATGGCCCGTACATGGGCCACGAACTCTTCATGCTCACGCGCAAGTTGGCCGAGCAGAACCGAAGTCCGATCGTTGTCGGTGAACCGTGGGAAATCCAATACTCCTTCTTCCTCGCCAACACGCCGCTCATCCAGCGAGAGCCGAAGATCGCTCAAGCCCAATCGCTATTCCGCGACTTGGCCGTCAACTCGTTCAAGATGTCGCTCCTGCTCCTTGAGAAGGACCTCCAGACCCGTAAGCGCACGATCCGCCCAGTACCCCAAGCTAGCCAAATCAAGTTCCTCAGCCAATATCTGAAGGACATCGGCAAACCCGAAGACGTCCTTGTCAACCGGGTTCTGGTCGCATTGAAGGCGACGCCGACCCACTGACATGGCCGTCCAAAAGATCATTCGCTCCTATGCGCCGGTTCGCATCTGCGATCTGGGCGGCTGGACCGACACGTGGTTCGCCGAAAAGGGTGCCGTCACCAATATTGCCGTCGACCCAGGGGTGGAGTGCATCATTCGCGTCCACGACGAGGGCGACCAAGAGCCGATCACGATCTTCGCCGAGAACTTCGGCGAAAAATTCGTTCTCGGTGAAGGAAAGGGATATTCCATGATCGAAGCCGCCGTCGGTTCGATGCCGTTGCCTGCTGAGGTCGCCCTTGAGATTTCGGTGTTCAGCGAGATTCCACCCGGTGCCAGCATGGGCACGTCGGCCGCCGTATTGGTCGCTCTCATCGGTGCTCTAGACCTCCTGACCCCAGGCCAGATGAGCCCATTCGAGATTGCGCGCAAAGCTCACGATGTCGAAGTCACCACCCTCAAACGTCAGTCCGGCGTCCAAGACCAAATTGCCTCCAGCTTCGGCGGTCTGAACTTCATCGAGGTCATCGGCTATCCGGTTTCAAATGTGTCGCCGGTTTGTCCGTCCGATCGCCTTCTTTGGGAGCTCGAATCGCGACTCGTCACCTTCTTCCTGGGACGTGGCCACGATTCAAGCCAAACCCACGAGCAGGTCATCCGAGCCTGCGAGCAGGGAACTCAGGACGCCCGCCTGCAACGGCTTCGCGAGATTGCCGACGAAGGGAAAAATGCCCTTTACGCAGAGGATATCACCGCCTTTGGCAGAGCCATGAATGCCAATCTTTCAACTCAGCGAGAACTTCATCCCGACCTCGTCGGCCAAACCGCCTCCGAACTCATCGAAATTGCAACGGAATTTGAAGCCATTGGGGCCAAAGTCAACGGAGCCGGTGGCGATGGCGGAACCGTGACCATTCTCTCGACTGCCGATCCCGTCATTCAACGACAAATGGTCGCCACCATCCTAACCCAAAATCCCGAGGTTCGCGTCCTCCCAACCAGACTCAATCAAACCGGACTTCGACGTTGGGTTGCCGTTGCTCAGTAAACTATTTTATTAAAGATTAATCATCATCCTATTGAATTGCGAATGGTGGAGTTCTATAATGGCAAAGAGAGGGCTTAGCCAGGAACTGCTTTTGGGGTTTTGTTCGCTGCGCCATACGATGCCCGCTCTTGAAAAAATTCCTTCATCGGAGAAGTTATGGCCGAACCATTTCTTGGAGAAATCAAACTTGTGCCGTACAATTTCGCCCCTCTCGGATGGGCTTTTTGTAACGGTCAACTCATGGCAATTAGTCAAAATGACGCGTTGTTTTCACTCATCGGCACTACCTATGGCGGAGACGGACAAAGCACCTTTGGTTTGCCCGACTTGCGTGGTCGAGTGCCGATTCATATGGGAACCAATCCGATCGGAGCGGTATTTGGCACGGAAAGCGTTACCTTGATAACGACTCAAATCCCCCAGCACGCCCATATGCTGCACGTATCGGATGACGCAGCGCCTCTTGCTAATCCGTCCGGAGCTTTCCTCTCGAGGCCCGGCTCTCGGCGATTGGGACGTGGCTACTCGGCTACCACCGATTCCACAATGCTGGCGACTTCGGTCAGCCAGACTGGCGGCAACCAGCCCCACGACAACATGCAGCCGTACTTGACGCTCAATTTCGTCATTGCTCTGGAGGGCATCTACCCAAGCCGCAACTAGGCTCAGGAGTCAAAACTATGGATCCATTTATCGGTGAAATCAGGCCCGTCGGCTTCAATTTCGCTCCCGTCGGATGGGCGCTTTGCCAGGGGCAAATCCTTCCCATCGCTCAGAACACCGCCCTTTTCTCGCTGCTAGGAACAACCTACGGAGGCAATGGTACATCAACGTTCGCGTTGCCCAACCTGCAAGGCAACGTCGCCATCAGTTCCGGTCAGGGCCCCGGCCTGTCGAACTATTCTCTAGGCCAGGTCGGCGGCGAGAATAACGTTCTTCTACAGGTGGCCACGATGCCGATGCACAACCACCCGATGGCGGCCTTCTCGGCTTCGGCTGGTGCCGCGCCTACACCCGTTGGTAACTATCCATCGAAGGAAAACGCCAACGCCTACGGCCCCACTCCAAACGCGACCATGGAAATGAGCTCAGTCATTGCCGATGGCGGAGGTCAGCCGCATAACAACATGCAGCCTTATCTCACCATCAATTACATCATTGCCCTTGTCGGCATTTTCCCATCGAGGAGTTAACAAAATCATGGCAGAACCATTTATTGGAGAAATTCGACTCTTCGGATTCAACTTCCCACCAAAAGGGTGGGCGGCGTGCGAAGGGCAAATCTTACCCATCAATCAGAACCAAGCATTGTTCTCATTGCTCGGCACCACCTATGGCGGTAACGGTACGACCACGTTCTCGCTGCCAAATGCGAAGGATCGATGCCTTATCTCGTTCAGTGCAAACTTTGCCCAGGGCCAGGTAGGAGGCGAGGTGAACCACACCTTGACCCTTACCGAACTACCGAACCACACTCATACCATCGGTGCGAGTGACCAAGCCGCTAGTTCGACAACGCCGAGCGGGAATGTCTACGCCAACACGGGCACCGAGTTGCTCTACAACTCGGCGGGACCGAGTTCTTCGGCCCCTGTGCTATCGCCCGTCGGCGGAAGTCAGCCTCATAACAATATGATGCCGACCCTCGCGATGAACTACTGCATTGCGCTGCAGGGGATCTTCCCAAGCCGCAACTAAGTGGAAAAACCGCTGACCATCAACGACTTCGAGCCCCTAGTGGGCTCGGAGTTTTATGTGCCCTATATCGACCGCGAAGGTAACCATTCGTCGCTTACCCTCACCGAAGCGACCAAAACGGGCAATCCGCACCCGGGCCGAACCGAGCCGTTTTCGCTCCTATTCGAGGGGCCGAAGGCACTCGCACTCGACCAAGGCACCTATCTCCTCCGCCACGATTCGCTGGGCGATCTCACGATCTTCATTGTCCCCATCGCCGAGTCGGGCGATATTCGGCAATACCAGTCGATCTTTAACTAGTATGAGTCCATCGGATATCCAAGCCCGACCGGCCACGGCCGAGGACGAAGCCTTTCTACGAGGTCTGTTCTTCACGATCCGCGCTCCCGAATTCAAGATGGCCGGCCTACAAGGTGAGCCTCTAGAGACCTTACTGGCCCAACAGTACGTGGCGATGAGAACCCACTACGGTCGCGTCTACCCCGATGCCGTTTATGAAATCTTCGAATTCGAAGGTAAGCCCATTGGCTACCAAGCCACCATCGACGACGAAACGCTCCACCTCATCGACATCGCTCTCATACCCGAGTTCCGCAGTCAAGGTATCGGCACCGACCGCATGAAAAGACTCCAAGACCTAGCCCAAAACAGTCAAAAGCCGCTGACGCTCACCGTCGAGAAGTTCAACCCCGCTCTCCACCTCTACGAGCGCCTCGGCTTCGTCACCTACGACGAAAAGGACATCTACCAGCGCATGCGCTGGACGCCCTAAACGTCCGCAACTCGGAACGGATAGATTTTCCAATCCACCCAAACGCCGTCCTGAATGTACGGCTCTCGTGCGATCCACGCATCCCGTTCCTCGACCGTCTCGAACTGCACGATCATCGTGCTTCCGATCATGTTCCCGTCGTCGTCGAGCATCGCGCCGCCGAGCACGAAGTTTCCCGTCGCCTTCAAGCCGCGCGCCCCAGCCAGGTGATTGTCGCGGATCGCCAACCGCCGCGCCAACGCGCCCTCGTCCGTCCCGTCCCAGGCATGAACAACCCACTGCTTCATACTCGGCAGTGTACTTTCGTAGAGTGGGGGTAAAGTTCCGACATGCGACGGGTGTGCGGACTCTTACTCCTTGCTTGCTTCTCAACGGCTTGGGCCGACACGATCCCAACCCCAAAGGACTTCCTGGGCCACGACGTCTGCGAGGACTACTACCTCGCCAACTACTCGCAACTTACCAACTACTGGAAGCTCCTCGCCAAGAAATCCGACCGCCTCTCCGTCGTCTCCATCGGCAAGACCGAAGAAGGCCGCGACCAGCTCATGTGCATCATCACCGACCCGAGCAACCGACGCCACCTGGAAGACATTCGCAAAGGTAATGAGCGCCTCGCCCGCGCACGCGACTTCAAAAACGACGACGAAGCCCGCGACTTCGCCAAAAACCAGAAGGCCGTGGTCTGGATTGACGGCGGACTCCACGCCACCGAGACCCTCGAAACCCAGCACCTCATCGAGATGGCCTATCGCCTGACCAGCCAAAACGATCCCGAAACCAAGCGGATTCTGAAGGACTGCGTCATCCTCCTGGTCCACGCCAACCCCGACGGCCAAGACCTCGTCTCCAACTGGTACATGCGAAAGTCGGACCCCAAGACCCGAAGCCTGGCTGGCCTTCCCGAGCTTTACGAGAAGTACTGCGGCCACGACAACAATCGCGATTTCTACGCCAACAACATCGCCGAAACGCGCAACATGAACCGCGTCCTCTACTCCGAGTGGTATCCCCAAATCGTCTACAACCACCACCAGAGCGCGCCGTCCGGCACCATCATGTTCTGCCCGCCGTTCCGAAATCCGTTCAACTACAACATGGACCCGATGGTCGAAATCGCGACCGACCTCGTAGGCACTCATCTCCACCAGCGACTCATCGCCGAAGGCAAGCCCGGCACCGCCATGCGCAACTCCACGCTGTACTCCACATGGTGGAACGGCGGCCTCCGCACCACCACCTATTTCCACAATATGGTCGGAATCCTCACCGAAACCTGGGGCAGTCCCAATCCCGCACCCCTGCCCTTCGTCGAGAAATTCCAGATTCCCAGCACCGACGTTCCCCTCCCTGTCGAGGGCGGCAAGATGTGGCACTTCCGCGATTCGCTGGAGTACGAAATCTCCGGCAATTACGCCATCCTCGACTACGCCTCCCGCTACCGCGAACGTGTCCTGTTCGACTTCTACAAAGCCGGACGAAACTCCATCGACCGCGGCTCGAAAGACACTTGGTCCCGCTACCCGTCGCGCATCGCCAAGTACGGCCAAGAAGCCCTTACCAAGCCAGAACTTCGCGACGCCCGCTACTACGTCATTCCCAGCGGTCAACGTGACTTTGCCACCGCCACCAAGTTCGTCGAGAAGCTGATGCAGTGCGGCATTGAAGTCGACCGCCTGAAGGATTTCGCCGGGCCGTGGGCCAAAGGCTCTTTCGTCATTCGATGCGACCAGGCGTTTCGGCCCCATATCCTCGATATGTTTGAGCCGCAAGACCACCCGAACGACTTCCAATATCCTGGCGGCCCTCCCATTCCGCCCTACGACAACGCGGGCTACACCCTCGCCTTCCAGATGGGCGTCAAGTTTGACCGAGTTCCGGTTCCCGCCAGGTTCGACACCGAAAAGGTCGAACTTGGGCACCTCGGTAACGACGCTTCCGTCACCACCGGTACAACCCAAATTCAGGTCGATCTCACTCAAAACGACGCGTTCACCGTCGCCAACCGCGCCTGGAAGGCTGGTCTGACCGTCAAGGAGTCCAGCACAAGAATCCGAGTCGACGGAACATCGAACCAACTCAACGATCTGCTGAAAGGTATTCCCAACTTGAAGGTCTCTACCTACCCGTCTGAGGGCGATTTCCAAGTGAAGCGTAAGCCGAGAGTTGGCCTTTGGGATCGCTATGGCGGCTCCATCGAATCCGGTTGGACCCGTTATGTGCTGGAGAAGTTTGGCTTCGACTTCACAGTGGTTTACCCACCGGACCTCGACTTCGGAAGCCTTCGCGACCAATTCGACGTGCTGATCCTCCCCGACGGAGCCGTCCCCCGCGACGGCGGACGTGGCGGCGGCAATAACGACCGCCTAGCCGACGATGACACGATCCCCTTCCGATACCGAATGCGAATGGGAGGCTTCTCCGAGACGACCGAAAATCGGCTAAAGGAATTCGTCGAAAAAGGCGGTCACATTCTCTGTATCGGCGACTCGGGTCTCAACCTCGCCGACCGCTTGAAGCTACCCGTGAAGTCCGCTCTCGTCGACAAAAGCGGCAAGTCCCTCGCCAACACCGACTTCTACATCCCCGGCTCCATCCTCACCATGAAGCTTGAGCCCGGCGAACTCACGCGCGGCCTGGAGGAGCATGTCGACGTCTTCTTCGACCACTCGCCATCCTTCAAAGTTGAAGGCAACGCCAAAGCGGTCGGCACCTACGATTTCCAGGAGCCGCTTCGTTCGGGCTGGGCGTGGGGGCAAGAGCACCTCTACCGCTCCGTCGGCATTGCCGATGTTCCGGTTGGCGAAGGTCGAGTAGTCCTCTTCGGGCCAGAAATCCTGTTCCGGGCGCAGTCGCATGGCACGTTCAAGCTCCTGATGAACGGCATCTTTCGCGCCGCTCCAACCGGATAGTGGGTCAATTCTCATAGGTGTTTGGACAGTTCATCTGCGCTCCATCGCTTCTCTTTCCGAGCAAGCGCGCGCCGAACGGATGCCGTGTTCGCCGTCGGTACAACCCGCTCGACGATCGCAAGCGTTTCAGCTGTCAAATCGCGAAGCTCGGCGGCGGCCCCTTGGCCGCCTTCGAAGACCAACGTCAGCCGGTCCGCAAGGTTCGCTGGCTTCTCTTGCATCTGCGAAAGAAAGTCGCTCATTCGTTTGAATTGGAAGGTCGAGAAGTACAACCGATTCACTCCCGCAAGCGTTCCAATCAGATTCTGGGCACCCTCCACCAGCGCCTGGGCTCGCCACAACTCGGCGTCCCGCACCGCCAGCCGCGCCTCGATCGCCCACCACGGCTGAATCGTGAAATACTTATCGACCATCGCCACCTGCAAAGCGTCGGGATATTTCGACGCTCGAGCCTTAAAATGGTCGATCAGGTACTGACCATGGATCGCCCGTCCCGCCAGGACCCCAGAAAGAGCTTTCTGAAACGGGCTTGTGACATCGAGGTCCACCAGCACTGAATTCATGTGCTTGTCCATGGCGTCGATGGTCGTGTGCGCAAACTGGCACTCAACCCCAAAGACGTCGTACGACTCAATCAGGCTCCCTTCGTTCCGATCGCCCAGGCACCAGTTCAATTGGTCCGCACCATTTTTCCGCATCGCCTCCGCAAGCTGGCGGTTGCTGGGAAGCTTGTCGTAGTAGATGGCAATGTCTACGTCCGAATACTCGTCGACGATTTCGTACGAAACCGAACCGATCGAGAGGACGGCTTGAGTGTTCGGCAAGTCGATGTAGGGCTGGCAAACCTTATCGACGAGATGCCTCAGCAGAGAAACGAGGTCGGGGCGAGTCATGGAATCCAAAGGGCCGGACTACTTGTACGGACGAATGGCGGTCCAAAGTTTCATAGTTAGGGATTTCTACCACCCTTCCCGTTTCTTCACATTCCCTTTATACTGGCGGGTATGCCGCTCTCTCGTCGCGACCTCTTCGTGGGCGCATTTGCCGCCGCCGCCTTCAAAGATCACACCCTCGATCTCGTCGCCAATGTGGTCGCCAAGTACGGGAGCAACACCGATGCCCAAGACGAGGATTTCTGGGCTCAAATCCAGGAGGCGTTCACCCTCGACCGCAACACCGCCAACTTCAATAACGGTGGTTGTTCGCCTTCGCCTCGCATCGTGCAAGAAACCCTCCGCCGTCAGTTGGAGTTCTCGAACCAGGCCCCCAGCAACTACATGTGGCGTGTGCTGGAGCCGGAAATCGAATCTGTTCGTCAGCGTCTCGCCCGTGTGTTCGCCTGCGATCCCGAAGAGATGGCCATCACTCGCAACGCTAGCGAGTCGCTCGAAATCCTCATCCTCGGCCTGGGACTCCAGGCCGGCGACGAGGTGCTAACAACCATCATCGACTACCCGCGCATGATCACCACCATCCAACAGCGCGAGCGTCGCGACGGCGTCAAAATGGTGCAGGTCAAGGTCCCAACTCCCGCCAAAACCGCCGAGGACCTCATTGCCCCCATCCGAAACGGCATCACCGACAAAACCCGCATGATGGTGATCTCCCAAGTCTCCTTCATGAACGGCCAAATCTTCCCGATCCGCGAGATCGTCAAACTCGCCAAGTCGCACGGAATCCCCGTCGTTGTAGACGGCGCTCACGCATTCGTGCAGTTCGAATTCGACAACAAGGACCTCGATTGCGACTTCTACGGCACGTCGCTTCACAAATGGCTAATGGCACCCATCGGGACCGGCTTCCTATACGTGCGCAAGAACCGCATCCCCGACGTGTGGCCGCTGATGGCCGCCGGCAAAACCCAGGATAGCGACATTCGCAAGTTCGAAGAAATCGGCACCCACCCCGCGGCAAACCATAACGCCATCGGCGAGGCCCTCACATTCCACGAAATGATTGGGATGAAGCGCAAAGAAGCCCGCCTTCGCTACTTGCGACATCGCTGGACCGACCGCCTTCAGGACTTCAAAAACGTCCACTTCTACACCAACCTCGACCCCAAACAGTCCTGCGCGCTGACCACCGTCGGAATCCAAGGTGTGAAAACCGGCGACCTCGCCGGATGGCTCCTCACCAAACACGGCATCTTCGTCACCGCGATCGTCAACGACTTCATCGACGGAATCCGCGTATCCCCCAACGTGTACTCGACCATCGAAGAAATCGACCGCTTCGCCGACGCAATGGTCCTGGCCGCCACAAAAGGAATCGCGTAGTCACTGCGTGGTATTCCCTGATATTGACCAGCCAAAAGGTCCCTCTCCAGATTATCCGTAGGAAATCTGGAGGGTCCGCAGTTGGAACTGCCACAAAGGCAGTTTCAACGTGGATGGGTGTCTCCTGACTTGTCAGGAGACGGGAGGGGAAAATCCGCGTCACAATGCGAACAAATGAGGTCAACGAACTTGGAAGGTGGGCATCTTGCCCACCAAGTAAAGTCGTGGCACTGCTAAAGACGCCTGCTTGTCCGCCGAAGTCCTATGGACGAGGACGGAGGAGGGCGAAGCTGGGATTTACGGGTGTAGCCGAGCATAGTGAAGCTAACCAGCTACCCTCAAATCATCGCGCCCAGCTTCAAAACCGTATTCCAATTCCGACCCGTCACTGATACCCCAAGCTCCCGCTCGATGATCTTGATCGTCAATTTCGACTCCCCAATCCCGTCTGGATACACGAAATAGTAATCGCAACCCGAACTCTGAAAGTACTCACGTCCCTTGATCCGCGCCCGCAGTGAATCCTCCTGCTCGGGCGTCGCCGTCCCGCCGCCAAACAAAACCAGCAAGTGGCTCGGATCATCCGCCGCCTCGCGTCGGAACGGATTCCCCGCGATGATCGCCGACAACTCGTCCGCTGTCCGGACGAAGAACTCCGTGCTCAACCCAAGCCGCTTCTCACACTCGTCGCGCAGAAAGACCTCGGTCTCACGCGGCGACCGACTCCCGCCATCAAAAACGAGATTCCCCGTCTGCAACAGTGTCTTGGCTTCGCCGTACCCCAGGTCCGTCATCCACTGCCGAAGGTCGGCCATCCCGATCTTCCGGGTTCCCGAAACGTTGATGGCGCGAAGAAACGCGAAATACGTCACCCGCCCAGCATATCTCGTTCAGCGTCCGACGAAGATGCTATCCGCATGGCGCTTCATGTCACGAATGCGCACCAACTCTCGTCGCAAGGCCGCCTCGCCCTTGTTCATCGCCCAGTGGTGATTGGCCGAAAATACCGGCTTCAACAACCAAGACAACCGCCGGATGAACGGTTTTTCTGCCCGGATCCGCCAGTCATAAACGACCTCCACTTCGTCACCGTCTTGAATGAACGTCCACTCGCCGGTGCCCACAAAATCACCCGTGGCCACCAACGAAAAGCCACTTGGACGCGCTGCATGCGTGACTCGGAACTGCCACTTCAAGGTGTAAGGAAGCCAGCCCTTGGTGTGGAGCGCGATCACCCGCCCCAACCCGTCCTCATCGCCTGGCTGAACCTCTTCGACCTTCAGGTAAACCTCTGACCACCAGCGCGGCAAGCCCAGCGGGTCGCCCAGAATCTCATAAATCTCTTCGCGCGTGGCTTCAAAGCGCCAGCGGGTCACGAAGTGGTAGTCGTTGCTGGCTGTCGTCTCGATCGGTGTTGAAATCATCTTGACTCCATTGCACCTACCGACCCTAAATCGCCCGTGAACTAAGCCTGAATAGAAGATGAATTCCTAAGGAAGCGGGTCGCCCGGCCCCGGATGCCGCGGGTCAAACACCGCAACCCCGACCCGCGAGTCCGCACAGCCGTAGTACAAGTACCACTTATCCCGGAAGAACGTAAGCCCTTCGACGAACACCGTTCCCGCTACATACTGGCCACTCTTCTCAAACGGCTCCATCGGCCTCAAAAACGGAACGTCCAAGCGCCCCAATGGCTTGGTCGGATCATCTTTCGAAAACAGAACTTGACCGGCGCAGTAAGCATTCGGGGTGAATCGCGGGTCCCGATTGTCGCCGCCATCGTTCTTCCCGTTATACAGAAGCACGATGCCATCCTTGGTCAAAACCGCAGGCGGTCCGCACTCCGTCAGCGAACTATCGAAGAACCCCTTCCGAGTCTTGATAAGCTCCCTCAGTTTTCCGTCCGCCGTGCGAAGCGGCGTCCAATCGACTAGATTTTTCGAAGTCGCCGCAAACACGGCCGACTCACCCCAATACATCCAATACTTTCCTCCGATCTTGGCCACGGTTTGTCGGCCATGGCTGACGTGCGTCACGATCGAACCAGACTTGTAGAAGGGCAGGTCGATGCCGTCGCGCTCAAAAATCGGCCCATGCTTCATCCAGTGCGTCAAATCCTTCGAGGTGGCCACCGCCAATCGGGCGTTCTTCCGGTTCCACTGCGTATAGAGCATCACGTACGTGCCGTCGTCGGTCACGCACACCCGCGGGTCTTCACAACCGCCGGGCCACTCGTTAGCCTTCTGCCCGTCCTCGTCGGGATAGAAAACTGGCTTATCGCGGCGTTCAAAATGAACCCCATCACGGCTCGACGCATAGCCGAGGCGCGAAGTCCGGGTTCCAATCTTCACACCCGTCTTATCCTCGGACCGGTACAAGACCACGATCTGACCTTTGTAAACGGTCGCCCCAGGATTGAACGTATCGTTGGATTCCCAGGCAATGTCGCTCTTCGTCATCGGATCGAAAAACCGCGCGCTTTCGTCCGGGCTGATGATTGGATTAATGCCAATCGGGCGCACGAATCCGCCCAAAGCCCAGTGAGGTAGCGGGTTCAAATGAGGATTTTGAGCGGGAATCAACCCAATAGCCGCAAGGATTAGCATGGCAATAGTCCCTACCAAAACTACCCGAACCCACTCCGCCATATACTGGAATTGGGTTCAATTGAGGAACTTGGCGATCGTCTCCACCCTGGTTTTCTGTCTCGTCGCCTGCGGCGGTGGAGGTGGGAGTGTTGTCGGTGGATCAACCGGCTCCACCGACCCTAACGGTGACCTTCAGGGACGCCGTATCTTTCCCGTTGACGACCCGTGGAACACCCGGATCGACATCGAGCCGGTCGATCCCAACAGCGCAAATCTGATCGCCTCTATTGGCCTCACTGGAAGCCTCCACCCCGATTTCGGTGCGAACTGGAATGGCGGCCCATTCGGAATCCCGTACGTCATCGTCGAGGGCACCCAAAAGAAGGTCAACGTCGCATTCGATTACGCCGATGAAAGCGACCCCGGTCCCTATCCGATCCCGTCCGATGCTCCCATCGAAGGGGGAGCCAGCTCCAGCGGCGACCGCCACGTCCTGGTCATCGACAAGGATAACTGGATTCTCTACGAACTTTACGCCGCCTACCCCCAGAGGGACGGCACCTGGACCGCTGGCAGCGGAGCCATTTTCGATATGACCAACGGCACCACCCGCCCGGCTGGCTGGACCTCCGCCGATGCCGCGGGTCTGCCCATTCTGCCTGGCCTTGTGCGCTTCGACGAAGTCTCCAAGGGAGCCATCAACCATGCGCTCCGATTCACCGTCGCTCAAACCCGCCATGCCTACGTCGCCCCAGCCCGGCACTATGCCAGCTCATCCACCGACCCCAATCGCCCGCCGATGGGCATGCGCGTTCGCCTCAAAGCAAGCTTCGATCTTTCCGGCTACCCGGACTCCGCACAAGTCATCCTCACGGCGCTCAAGAAATACGGCATGTTCGTCGCCGACAATGGCAGTAACTGGTATGTCTCCGGCGCACCCGACGCCCGCTGGAACGACGACGAACTGAATACCCTCAAGCAAGTCAAAGGCTCCGATTTCGAAGTCGTTCAGATGGGTCCAATTACGACTAACTAGAAGCTATCTGGGAATTGGTCTAACTATTTACCCGCGGATAAGCGTTGCTCCTGATCCACTTCGTTCCGGTGCTGAGCGGCGTCTAGCCGCGCGGTATCTGTCTCCCCTTCTGCGCCCAAGGACTCTCCGGTCCGAAGCCGAATCTCGCCCACCAGGTTCCGGGCATCGAAGGTCCAACTTACGTTAGGTGCTAATCCACGATGCCCCTTGGAGAAGGAGGGTCCACAACATTCCTGCCACGAAGGCAGGAATGTTGAGGAAGGTGAGCAAAGCGAACCGGGGGATAGATGGCAGCCTTATGTACGGTCCAGTCACGACCAACTAACCCAAAAAGTGGGCGCACAGATCAGCGAACGAGGCAAATCGATAGTCTGGCGAAGTGCACGTGCCGAAGCCATACTCCACAAACCCGTACGGCACGCCGCATTGCCGCGCCGCTGTCTCGTCGCCCTCGGCATCCCCGATCATCATCGGCGAGGTCAAATCGTTCCGCGCCATCAGGTCGCGTAGATTGTCTCCTTTTGGATTCCCCGTGTTACCCCAGCACTCGATGTCCGAGAACAGCTCTTCCAATTCGTTCAGCCGCAGAAACGTCTCGATGTAGCCCGATTGACAGTTGCTCACAATGAATAGCGGATACCGCTCCCGCAATCGAAACAGACCGTCTCGCACGCCTGGATACAGCACCCCGCCAACTTCGGCGATGACCCGATTGTCCTCGACCATCGTCGCGTCCGAGATGCGCTGAATCTGCTCTTCGCTAAGGTCCGTAAAGGTTCGGCGAATGCACTCCTCGTGCGGACGGCCCGTCACCACCCGGACATCCTCCGCAATGATCGTTCGGTACGGAATCCCCTCGGCCCGCAAGACGTTGTTCCAGGCGATGGCGCAGGGTTCGCAGGTGTCCCAAAGGGTTCCATCGAGGTCAAAAACGATGGAGTCGTGGCTCACAGGGGCAAAGCGTACCCTTGTCATGAATAGTAAGAAAAAGGTAAGAAAGTCTTTGGGCTCCAAATCGCGATGGATCGTTGGTCCCCCTCGAACCCAAGCGATCCCCTCCAAAAGACGACAAATTAGGCTCAAAACTAACCCGTTAATGAAGGTCGGATGAAGTTCATAGGTACTTCGAAGGACCGCAGGTCGTTAACTGAACCTTTACATATATACTTCGTTATGCCAACAATGATTTTTGATCACTTAAACAGCTATGTCCATGTGGCGCCAATCGCCTACCTCGACGGAGGGTCGGGCAGCCTCATTTTCCAGATGCTCATAGCCGCCAGTGTCACGGTTGGATACGCCATCAAAACCCAATGGCAAAACCTCGTAGCGGCCGTTTCGCGGCTGCGACATCGAGGCTCAAATCCTTCCGATCAATGACGGAAGCCGTTCGCTCGGCATCATCCTTCCGCGACCCTAGCGGGTTTGTTTTCCAAAGGGATGGTGTCCTGTATCGTCAGATCAATCAGTCCGCCGCAGCGGACTTTGAACTCCTTGTTTCGTCCGGCCTGCAAAACGAGCTGACCGACGCAGGTCTCGTGGTCGCCGTAGAAGAAGCCGACCTCAGTCTGGCGGTCACGCCTGAAGCGGCAAAGGTCATCCGCCCTGCCCGCATTCCCTTCGTCTCCTATCCCTACGAGTGGTCATTCAGCCAGTTAAAGGACGCTGCTCTCCTCACCCTCGAGGTCATGCGCCGTGCACTCGGCAAAGGCATGTCCCTCAAGGACGCCAGCGCCTATAACGTCCAGTTCGTTGGGACGCGGCCGGTCCTTATCGACACCCTCTCGTTCGAGCCGTATGTCGAAGGTGAACCTTGGGTGGCCTATAAGCAGTTCTGCCAACATTTTCTCGCCCCACTGGCTCTGATGTCCCACGTCGATATCCGACTCGGAAGCCTCCTGCAGACGAACATCGACGGAATCCCGCTCGACCTCGCTTCAAACCTTCTCCCCGGCAAAACCAAATTTCAGCCTGGCCTGCTGACTCATATCCATCTGCACGCCAAGGCTCAATCTCACGATGGCGGCGGAAAAACGTCTGACCGCAAGCCAACTATTTCGAAGACTAGCTTGCTCGCCCTGGTGGACAACCTCAAAGGCACGGTTTCTGGTCTCACTTGGAAGCCCGCTGGCACCGAATGGGCCGACTATTACGCCAACACCAACTATTCCAAAGAGAGCCTGTCTCGCAAGGCCGAACTCGTCGCGTCGTTCTTGGCCAAAGTCCCCGGCGATGCCCAAACCTGCTGGGACCTCGGCGCCAATAACGGAGAATTCAGCCGCCTCGCCGCCGCCCGAAGCCTATACACCATCGCCTGGGATATCGATCCCGCCGCCGTCGAACAGGCATACCTCGCCTGCAAATCCAGTAAAGCCGATCATCTGCTTCCGCTTCTCCAAGACCTCCGCAACCCCTCGACCGATCTCGGTTGGGCCGGAGCCGAGCGTGATTCGCTCCAGTCCCGTGGCCCCGCCGACGTCGTCCTCGCTCTCGCCCTGGTCCACCATCTCGCCATCGGCAATAACGTCCCCCTCGATCGCCTCGCCGATTTCTTCGCCCAGGTCGGTCGTTGGCTGATCGTTGAGTTCGTCCCCAAAGAAGACTCCCAGGTCCAGCGGATGCTCGTCGCCCGCAAATACATCTTTACAAGCTACGACCTTTCCGGTTTCGAACAAGCCTTCCAGCGCCGATTCGAAACGGTCGAAAAACAAGAAATCGAGGGCACTTGCCGCACCCTCTTCCTTATGCGAAGGATCTGACAATGGACGAAAACCCGGTGGTCGAGGCCAAGAAGCCCAGCGGCAAGGGCCGCATTTTCTACCCGGTCCTCTTCGCCATCTTTCCCGTCCTGTCCATCTATTCCGCCAACCTCTCACTCGTCCCCTTCGGCATGATCATCCGGCCCGTCGTCGCGGTCGCCATCGCCGCCTTCCTGGTTTGGGGTCTTCTGAGCCTCATCTTGCGGCGGTTGGATCGGGGAGCCGCCGCAACCGCCGCCTTGACCCTGATGCTCCTCACCTTCGTCGGATTCAACCGACTTCTGTACCGAATCGACATTCCCCAAGACATCCGCCCCAACGTCTGGCTCGGCACCACCATTGTCGTCGTGCTCGTATCCGCGTTCGTCTGGCGATGGCACAAGCTCCTCAATATCGTCTCTGCATCGCTGGTTCTCGCCGCCATGGGGCAAATCGCCTTCGGTCTCGTCCAAGCCGCCACTTTTTCGCCGCCAAAAACAACCAACTCGACCCCGATCACACTCCCCAAAGAACGGCCAGACATCATCTACATCATCCTCGACGGCTACGGCCGGTCCGACGCCCTCAAGCGCGCGATGGGCTTCAACAACGACGCCTTCATCCAAGGGCTCGAATCGCGCGGGTTTTACGTCGCCAAAGACGCCCACTCCAACTACTGCCAAACCGAGTTGTCCGTCTCGTCTTCCCTCAACTTTGACCTCCTGCAGAGTCTGCTCCCCAATCTCAACGACGAAGACAACGACCGCTCACCCCTCGGCGAACTCATTGACCACAATGCCGCCGCCGACTACCTGCACAAACGCGGCTACGTCTTTGCCGCCATCACCAGTAAGTTCCCGCCGATCCAGCTGGACGACGCCGACATCAACATGAAAACGCGCACGGGTTACACGCTGATCGAGTCCGCCCTGCTCCAAATGACGCCGTTCACGTTGTTCCAGGGCAACCTAACGTCGCTATTCGACCAGCGTCGCGCGACGATGCGGAATGAGTTCGAAGCCCTCGAATCGCTGGCGTCCACCAGCGCCAAGCCTCGCTTTGTCGTCATGCATGTCCTCGCCCCCCATCCGCCCTTCGTATTCGATAAGGACGGCAATCCGACGCGCCGCGAGGGGCCGTTCGGCTACTGGGACGGAAGCGATTTCATCGATCACGTCGGCACGCCCGAGGACTACCGCCAAGGCTATATGGGCCAAGCCGAATACGTCGGTAAGCGTCTACTCAAGTCGCTCGATGTCCTCTTTGCTAAACCCGGCCTCAAACCCGTCGTCATCGTCCAGGGCGATCACGGCTCCAAACTCCGCTTAGACCAGAACTCCTACGAACACACCGACGTTGACGAGTGCTTCCCCAACCTCAACGCCTACTTCGTCCCCGACGCGGTCCGCAAGAACCTCTATCCTGGCATCACGCCGGTCAACTCGTTCCGCATCCTTTTCAACGGCCTCTTCGGCGATAACCTGCCCCTCCGCCCCGACCGAAGCTGGTACTCCACCTATCCCAAACCGTACGACTTCATCGAAGTCACCAACCGCCTGTCCAACCACGAGAAGATGCCAACCGTACCCTTGCCGAAGTTTCCACCGCGCCCTCCGGCCGGCGATGACTGATGGGTACAATCAAATTCCGTTTCGGGCTGTTAGCTGAGTGGCAGAGCATCCCGATCCATCGGGAGGGTCGTCGATCTTCCTGGTATCCTAGTTCGCAGGGGCGGTTAGCTCAGTGGTAGAGCACTTCGTTCACACCGAAGGGGTCGTAGGTTCAAGTCCTATACCGCCCACCATTTTCCATTAGAGCATTTGGGGGCACAGGCGTCTCGCCTGTGGAAAGAGGCTGATGCCTTCTCCGAGAATTCATATAAGCAATGGTAGTGGCAAAGACGTCTGCGAAGCTGGGATTTACCAGTAATAGTCACATGTGAATAGTTGAGCCAGTTAGCACTTAATTATTCAAGATTCACATCGTTTGCCCTTTCGCCTGTATCCAACGGACGTATACACTGCTATCGAGTGAAAGCAGAGTTGGCGGTGCCAAATGAATCTTTGCGTTAAGTGCCATCGACCAATGGGCCCCGACGACCTGTTTTGTCGGGCCTGTGGAGCGGACAATCGGGATCCAACTGAGCCAAAACAAAGAATTCCCCTTCACGACCACACTGGCCAACCATTCTGCTCGATTTGCGGTGCTCGTACCGTCGCGAACCCTTGGAGACGCTCCTATTTCGCCATCTTTCTGACGGCTCTGTTTCTGCTGTGGGGCGCCTGGGCTTTACTGCCGATTTCCGGGCACGAAGTGGCGAGAGACGTGTGGACGCTAAGTGCTCCCGGGGGCAGAACTCCCGGTTTGCCGGTACCAGGCTGGCTCATTGCCTCCATCTTTATTGGCGTCGCTTGGTCAAACGCATTTCAAAAGACCGATAGACGGTGAGACTTTCGAAGCGATCTCCGGTTCAAGTCGAAAGCGGAGGGCGAACGAGGGAGTGATCGCTTGCCTGGGACCACTCAACCGACCTCTACGAGCCGAAGTGAAGGGCAAAGTTGAGAGCCTGACCATGGGACTATTGGAGGAACAAAGCGGACCTACCAGCCGCCTTTGCCTTCACCTAATAATGAAAAAGCTGAGAAAACAAAAAGTGTCCGCCGTAATGACAAGGGCGGACACCAATCGAACCCCGAAGACTTAGCCGTTTCCGTTCGCGGCCTTGCTCGATACCTGAACCTTCTTCACCCACAGGTCCGCGCCTTCACCCCACAAGCGACTGTTCGGCAAACTCAGCGAATCGATGAACGATTGTCCATACGGCTCACCAAGAGCAGTATTGAAGTAAAAGTCCGGCACGCTCGAAAGCTGCACGAGGCCAGGTTGGCCGTTCGTTCCACCGTCGAGCAAGGTAAAAGTACCAAAACCAATATCCCTCTGGCGGCAGTCGACGTCCTCTTCGATGCCACCATGATCCAAGAGCATGTACTTCCGATCAATTCGATGCCCGACATGATCAACCCGGAAGACTTCTTTGCCATCAACCATCCATCGCATTCGTCCGGCAGATCGATCGTAGGCAATAGAAAGATGCTGCATCTCGCTCTTCTTACGTGTGGCAACCGGGATCACGTACGTAAAGGCCGCATAGTTGTGGCCGGGCGTGCGACCAAACGGCAATCGCTCATACAGAGCGTAAATCCGCTTATTCGTCATGAAGAAGTCGGAAACCAGAAACGACTCCAAGTCGATGGTATTCATTGCCGGCGCGGCCAGTCGAACGTCGTCATCCGGGTCGGTGACGTTTGCCCCAAACGGATGCTGCTCGTTGCCATAGCTCTCCCCGCCGATCCATGTTTCGAAGGTCAGCTCCTGACCTGGTACCGCGTCGAACCCTGGCACACCTGTCGAAGCCAAATGGTTCGCATAAGCGAGCCACTTAACGTGATCGAAGCCTCCGGGAAGGCTGAACGGATCGGTCTCTTGTCCAACCGACAGTGTAAACGCCGGTAGACCCGTGAGCGGGTTCGTGCCCTTGGCCCGAACGTAAAGCCCTTTGTTGGAGGTGCTTACAATTCCGTCGTCACCCACGAAGGGCCCCGCAGCGAAATAGAACCACTTAGCAGTCGGACTATTAACGCTAAAACCGTCGTTAAAGTCGTCGTACATGATGTTGTAGTTCTTCTGCCCAAAAACGAATGACGCACACCCCAAAAGTGCAGCGATTCCGAGTGTTCTAGAGATTGATTTCATCTTTGACAATCCTCGCCCCCTCAACCTCAACGTTAAGGAGGGAAGCAGGCAAATGAGCCTGCTCGTGTTCCGTTATACACCAGCATAGTGCTATGTGCAAATACTAGGTTTTGCAGTAGTTTGAATTCATCAACTAGTATGATAAGTGGTAAATTAAAGTTATAAAATAGATACCGAGAGAGCCGTAATGTATAATTAAATTGCTTTAAATGTTTCGAGATAGTGTTATTTTTAATCGATGCAACTCTTTCGCATGAAGGTGTAAGATTATCGTTAAATCTTTAGTGCCCGGTGATAATGCCAGGCTAGTATTGTTGCGGATGGGGAATATACTTCGGTTTCTCCATGACTCATCGATCCTTGCGCCTAGCCTTTATTCCTGCATTTGTGACTCTCGCTGGCGTTGCCCACGCGTGGATTTACACCGACAACTACGAAGACTCAAGCCAGTTCGGCGTGAAGTTTCTGACCGGTGGAACCGTAACAACCTCGGCTAGAACGGAGAGCGGCAATCGCTTTCTTCAAGTGACTTCTCATGGTGCATCGAACACAGGCGGACCGGCCAGCATGATGGTCGGAATCTATCGTACGATCCCCTTCGTCAGTCAGTGGCCCTACTACGATCCGTCCAGCCAGGGTTCATTCGCCAACATACAGGTCGAACTTGATGGGCGCTACATTTCGTCAGTGGGCGACATCACTGCCAACCTGGGAATTCTCTTAATTCAAGGATCGCAAACATTCTATGCTTCGACGCCCGTTGCAATCACCTCGGCGAACTGGCAGCACTTCTCAACCGGTCCGATATCAGTAGGCTCCCTTCTCTCGCGCCAATCTGGAAATATTGATCTGTCGCCGACCGGAGCTCCAATCCTTGTCTGCGTTGGCCTTGACGCTCGCACTGGCGATTCGCTGTCGACAAACCAAGTAACTTTCGATATCGACAACCCCACGATTCAAACCGATGTCGTCCCCGAGCCCTCTGCATTCCTGGCGGTGCTTGGAGGATTGTCCGTTCTTGGCCGCCGTCGAAAGATCAGTCGAATAGGTTAGAGCTACTGCCCTTATTGCCTGGCAATGTCTAGCAAAAAGCATTCGGGCCAATATTTGCCGAACATCGCCGGTGTAGATCAGTCATTGCGATCACCGAATGACGACGAGCGAGCCCCTGCCTACAATGGTCTTCCTCCGGCGATGGGAGACAATCGGCTTGCGCCGTCTCATATATGGATCGTGGCGAACTCTGACCTTGCCGCTCGCAATCGTGCTCATGACGCCAGGCGCTCTCGGCCCGTCTATCAGCCAAATGACTGCGATTGCTGCGTTAGCCCCCTCTTTTGCTCTGGTCGCTCTCCTGTTCGCGCCGCAAGGGCCCCATGCTGTGATCGTTGACGGACCCGTCCTTGGCCTCTACACTGGCAAAACGGTTCCAGATATATACGACCTGCGAGCCTTGGCGGCCATCGAAAGAAGGCTGGAAAGGGGAGACTGGATTCGCAAGCAAGTTCGCTTCTTTCTCATCTTCCAAGACGGTCGACGGATCGCGATCGGTCATGAGTATGAAAGGTACTATAGTCTGGTCCTTACCATACAGCGGGAATTCCTGTATACTTAAGTTTGAGAAGATTTTCCAATTATGAATCCGCGGTTCGAAGGGCAAGTCGCCAGCCTGAGGCTGAACGCCGAGCAAATTCATACTCTCATCTCTTCGCCTTGCAGCGAGGTCTTTGACGCGCTGAGCGCAATTGAGCCCCGCTCGGCCCGTGAAGTCGCAAGTGACATTGACCGTAGTCCCGCTAGCGTAGGCGAACAACTTGCCAAACTCCTCGACGTGAAGCTCATTATTCCGGCTGGCACCCGCAAGCGTCGATCCCGAACGGAGGCCCTCTACGTTCATGCCGGCATGGCTACTCAGCTCTTTCTCAATGACCTGACGTCGGACGGCATTGAGCAATACAAGCTTCGATTCAAGAGTCAAATGCGCCAAGCCGAACGACAGCACGATGCCGTTTACGGAGCCGTGGCGAACGATCCTTCGTACACGGACTTTCTCATCTACAAGTACCACACCCTCTTCGTGGATCGCGAGCGAGCCCTCCGCCTCAAATTGGCCATCGCCGAACTTCAAAGCCTCATCCTGGAACTCTCAGAAACCAACGCCGATGCTCGTGAAGATGGCGAGTTTGTCCGAGTCCAATTCACGGTCATGTCTCTGCCGACTCAGCAGGAGAGCAAACGTAGGACGTAATCCCTAGAATCATTATATAATAGGAAAATACATATAGTCCGAGTATAATGTTCCACTAAAGCTATGAAAGTGGTAACAACATATTCGTCGCGAGCCTTGGCTATTGGGGCCGCAATTGCATTGGGATCGATCTCCTCGGCCAATCAGGAATACGAGGTCGTCAACATTGGAAACTTGTCCGGCGCCGACTTCGGGCACGCCTCGGCCATCAACAACAGTAACGTGATCGTCGGTTGGTCATCGACTGGCGGAGTCAAAGATGGTTTTCAGTGGTCAGAGCAGTACGGCATGATCGACATGAACATGTGGGGTTTCGACTCGTGCGTCATGAACGATATCAACGACAACGGACGAATGGTCGGAAGCTTCACCAAGGATGGGGTGACGAAGGGCTACATCCATGTGATGCCCTTCCCCGGCTTCAACTACATTTACTACAACGAACCGGTGGGCAACGACACCGACAGCCAAACTTTTGGCCTCAACAACTTCGAGCACATGGTCGGCAACACCGGCATCTCGCCGACCGATCGCCGCGCCGCGGGGTGGACCATCAATTTCGGAGGCTTCACCATTCCGGGCTATGGGCCGCAAGAGGCTTCGCAACTCTACTGCATCAACGATGCGGACACGATGGGTGGCTATGCCAAAGTGAACGGCACTCAGCGCGCGACCTTATTTTTCAACGACCAAACGCTGCTTGATCTGCACGGCGCTTTGCCGGGCGCAAACGCCAGCACGGTTTCCAATCTGAACGACCAAGGCTGGGCAACCGGAATCTATCACAATGCCAATAACGTGACGTGGTCGTTCCTCTACAACCCGGAACTAGGCGTTCAAACCTTCGAAAACCTCGCCGGTTGGGACTCCATGAGCTTCCATGAAGTCTCGGGTAACGGAGTGATCGTGGGGACAGGCTTTGGCGGTCGAAACGGAGATCGTGCCACTCGATGGACCCAGGAAACTGGTCTCCTCGACCTCAATTCCTTGATCTCGGCCAATACCGGCTGGGTGCTCCAAGACGCGACCGACGTCAACGAGAACGGATACATCATCGGCACCGGAACCTACAACGGGGTCCAAAGCAACTTCTTGCTGAAGCCCGTCCCCGAACCCGCTGGTATCCTCGCCCTCGGCCTTGGATGCCTCGCCCTCCTTCGCCGTCGAAAGAGCTGAACCGTAGCCATCGCATGATTGATTCTCCCTCGCTGGCCGAGGGAAGAGTCCGCAAGAGGTCTAGCTCTAGAGGCAAGACCGACGTGGATGTGAACAAAATGAACAGGTGGGAGTGGATTGTATCAACCTTGAGGTGCGAGCCAATGTGGCACTGGTAAAGACATCTGCGCGTCCGCCGAAGTCCGACGACGAAGGAGGGCGAAGTTGGGTTGACCGGTACTGATAGTGTTAGGGGATAGGCCTCTCCCGCGTGCAAAGCGACCAAAAGAGACGAGCCTTCCGAAACAAGCTGACTACTCCCCAAGTGATACAATGGCTCTATGAACGCTCCGGGAGGAGAAGGGAAATGCTGATCGCAACGATGGCGTTCATCGTTGGCGTAGATTGGGGAGCAAAACCTCTGTCTTTTCCGGCCGACGCGAGTCGCATTCAGTTTGACGTTTATCTGCCAAAGGCCAGCGAAGGTTGCCAAATCGAAAGGACTAGCATCGTTTGGATTCCCACATTAGCGGACTTTCCGGCCCGTCAGCCGAGGCAAGCGGTCCTCTTCGAGCTCAAAGCAAAGGGAGGAGCCTCGATCCAACTGCTTGAAACTCCAACCAAAAACAGCCAGTACCGTGAAATTCTCGGCGAAATACTATCCCAGGGATATTTGCGGACCGGGCCTCAGAAAGGTGAAAGCTGGCCAAGCATCGAAAAAGGTGCGACCAGCATCTGCATCTTGACCAAGTCATTTGACTATCCATACCTCTACAAGTGGAGTGAGGGCTTGGTGCTCTTTCAGAAATCCTAGTCCCGTGCTGGATCGCATTCTGAGCAAAAGAGGGGTCCTTCTCGATCTCGACGGAACCCTCGTCGAATACGCAAGAAACTACGCCTCCTTCGCCGCCGATTTGGCCGAGAGGTTTGAAATCTCGGACCCGAAGTCTTTTCTCGAAATCTATCACCAACAAATCGTCCAAGATGGCCGCGTCACATTTCGCGAGAGTATCGAGAGGTCCTTGCAGGTGATCGGGGCGTCAAAGCCGCAGGACTTCGACCACCTGGTTCAAATTTCGGTTGACCAATATGCAGATGGAATCTCGCGCCTGCCTCACACCAGCAAACTCCTCGAACTCCTCGAAGGTCTGCCGAAGGCGATCGTCTCCAATGGACCCAGCGACATGCAGCGCGCCGCCATCGCGTCGGCCAGACTGCATGACGACTTCCAATCCATCCTGATCTCTGGTGATGCCGACGTCGCTGTCCGAAAACCCGCTGCCGAAATCTTTCGCCTTGCATGCCGCCGCCTCGAACTCCCGCCCGGCGAAGTAGTGATGATTGGCGACAACCAACTCGCCGATATCGAAGGCGCCCAAAGCGCGGGAATCGAGGCTCTTCACATCGACGAGATCATCTCCTGCCTCTAAAAAGGTTCGCCGTCGAAACAAACCCAATCTCGAAATAGGTAACCAACCTTTCAGAAGGCAGAAGGCAGAAGGCAGAAGGCAGAAGGCAGAAGGCAGAAGGCAGAAGGCAGAAGGCAGAAGGCAGAAGGCTCCAAATTTGTCACAAACGAAGCTATCCCTTGGCGAACGGATTCACGAGTAAGGGCATCTGGCGAATGGAGCGCAGCGATATCCCGCTCTGCGGGACCGTGCGATTGAGTGCAATCTCTTGAACAAGCCTATTAGCCACGCTCCTCCACTGGGGGAGGTGGCGTCCCGATCACTCAAAACAAACTATCGAAGCATATGATCGGGACGACGGAGGGGAGGACACAAAGCTGCTAGCAACCCCAACATGAGCGAAGGGCCCACCTCTGTTCCCATCATCCGAACGAGCCCCAAACCGGTCATCCCTTGGCAAGAAATACCTGGCGAATGGAGCGCTAGCGACATCCCGCCTTGCGGGACCGTGGGATTGACGACTAAACCGACGAGCCCTATGCCCTCCTATGCCCCCTTCGGCTTCCACAACCCAATCACATTCCCACCCGGATCCGAAATCCACGCAAACGTTCCCATCGGAATCGGCACCGGACCGACGATCAAAGTCCCGCCGAGCTCTTTTGCCTTCTCGATCGACGCTTCGACATCGTCCACCTGCACATAAAACGTCGTGTACTGGTGGGGCTCATGCCCCAGCGAAGTGATCTGTCCCGGAATGCCTTCGCCTGTGTCGATCATCGCCCCCGTAGGTGTCGACGAGAGGTTCCAATCGAAGAGCGAAGAGTAGAACTGGCTGGTGGACTCCGAGTCTCGGCATCCGATTTCGAAAAAGACAACAGGATTTGACATGCCCATATCCTAACCCATTCTTGTTAAGACTTGAAAACGCAGAATAAAAATATCTCGACCAACTAGCCGGAGAAAAGGCACGATCCCTGTGCCAAAACGTGCCGAATTGGCGAAAACCCAATCCAATAAGCAATCTCTCGATAGTCCTTCAAACCCCAAATCACGAGGTCGCCCTGCTTGTCCGGTTCGAGGCTCCCAACCCGATGCCCCCGCTTCAAAGAATAAGCCGCATTGATCGTACACGCCGTCAGCGCTTCCGCCACCGACAGACCCATCTTCGTCACCGCCAAGGACATACAGAACGGAAGCGATGGAGTCGGCGATGATCCCGGATTGAAGTCACTCGCAAGTACGACTGGCAAGCCAATCTCCTTCATGAACGCAAAGTCTGGGTACTTATCCGCGCGGATGCCGTAGACCGAACCGGGCAGGAGAACCGGCATCGTCCGGCTCTGGTCCATACAAGCCAATCCCTCCTTCCCCGAATATTCAAGGTGGTCGGCTGTATCAGCTTGTAGTTGGGTTGCCAGTAAAGCCCCGCCCGAATCCCGCATCTGGTCCACGTGGAGCCGCACCCCAAGCCCCAACGCCTTCGCCGCTTCCGCATATCGCGTCGCATCCTTCTTATCGAAGTACTTGTCCTCGACAAACATATCGACGTACTCGCAATGCTCTCGAATCTTCGGCAACATATCGTGAATCACAAAGTCCAGGTACTCAACGTTGGAACGCGCTTCCGGCGGCACCGCATGAGCCCCCAGGAAGGTGCGAACGACTGTCAAACCACTGGTCGCTAGGTCCTTGGCAACCCGAAGCATCTTCAGTTCGGTCTCTAAATCGAGCCCATAACCGGACTTGATTTCCGCCGTTGTGGTCCCACATCGAACCATCCACTGCGCATGCTTCAAAGACTGCTGGTAAAGATCGCTCTCCGAGGCTTCCCGAGTCTTGCGAACCGTCGAGAGAATTCCGCCTCCCCGGGCCGCGATCTCCTGATAAGACATTCCCGTCGCGCGCTCTTCAAACTCATCCGCGCGATCCCCAGCAAATACGGCATGCGTGTGCGCATCGACCAGCCCCGGCGTGACCACTCCGCCCGCCGCGTCATATTCGTCGTCGGCCGTAAAGGAAGGTGCGTCCGACGACAATCCCGCAAAAACAACCTGTCCCGCTACGATATGGACCTCGCCATCGGAAACGAGTCCGATATCCGACATCTCACCTCCCGCTCGCCCGCGCTGAGAGCCGCGCATCGTCACCAACTGGCCGATATTGCGAACGGCAACGCGGCTCACGAGCTAGCCAGCACTCCCGAAGCAAACTCTAGCAAGCACGCTGCCGCCGCCATACTGGTCGCCGAATTGATGTCGAGTTCAGGATCGAGCTCGACTAGGTCCATCACTAGCACCTTGGGATTCGCACCCGCAACTTGTGCCGCCTGACGAATATGATGTGGAGTCAGACCGCCGGGACGAGACCCCGGACACCCCGGCGCAAAAGCTCGGTCCATCACGTCGAGGTCGAGATCGAAATAGACGGCTTGGCATCGGTCGGCCAGTCGCTCCAATTCGGTCTCGAACAGAATTTCAAAATCCCCAGAATGGCAAAGCTCGGACGACACGGTTCGGATTCCCTGCGAGACCCCAAAACGAGCGTACTCCGGCGAATTCGCAAATGACTGAATCCCAATCTGAACGACATTGCTCCCTAACAACCCGTCCGACAGCAGTCCCCGAACTGGATTGCCGTTCATCGGCCCGTCGTCCAGGTGCCGCAAATCGAGGTGAGCATCGAGAGTAATCAACCCGATCTCCGTCAACGGCTTGCCAAGAGCTTTGGCCAGCGCATTCACGCCCAAGCGGGTGACTCCGTTATCGCCTCCCAACAAGACTGTCGGACCGCTGGCCATGATGCTTGAAAGCGTCTCGACTTCAACCGTGTCCTCGTGGTCGATCGCCTTCGCATGGCGCACGTCCGAGAAGTTGTAGAACGTCTGTGTGCTGTACCGAAACAGCGCTTCGCGGATCGCGGCGGGAGCTAGGTGGCAGGACCCCGGCGTCACTGACCGGTTGATCGGCACCCCGACCACATGAAGCTCGACATGGGGTTCCAAGCTCTCGCCTTTCAGCCATGCAGATGCTCGATTCCAGCCCGGGTCGTCGTACGCCATTGTCCTGTTCACTAGGTTACACGGTGGAGCGCCATAAGTTGGTGAAAAGCCGAAGCTACCTCTCTGGCGAGAGAGGTCGGTGAGTGCCCACGAACCGGGAGAGTCGCATCAAAGCTAGCCGTTCATCGGAATCCGAACACCCGCCCGCTCAGCAAACTCGATCGCCTCGTCGTATCCCGCATCGACATGCCGAATAACTCCCATCCCCGGGTCCGACGTCAGTACTCGCTCCAATCGCTTCGCCGCCGCCTCGGTTCCGTCGGCGACCACCACCATGCCCGCGTGCTGAGAGTAGCCAATCCCGACCCCGCCGCCATTATGGATCGAGACCCAGGTCGCCCCCGCCGCCGTGTTCACTAAGGCGTTCAACAGCGCCCAGTCGGCGACCGCGTCGCTGGTGTCTCGCATCGATTCCGTCTCGCGATTCGGCGAGGCGACCGACCCGCAGTCGAGGTGGTCGCGACCAATGACGATCGGTGCCTTGATCTCGCCCGTTCGCACCAACCCGTTGATCGCCAAGCCCATCTTTGCCCGCTCGCCGTAGCCCAACCAGCAGATACGCGCGGGCAAGCCCTGAAATTGAATTTTCTCCGAGGCGAGCCGGAGCCACCGCTGAAGCGACTCATTTTCGGGAAACAGCGATGCCGCTAGTTCGTCCGTGCGGCGGATATCCGCCGGATCGCCCGAGAGCGCCGCCCATCGAAACGGCCCTTTCCCTTCGCAGAAAAGGGGGCGAATGTACTCCGGCACGAATCCCTTGATCTCGAACGCGTCGGTCACTCCCGCCTGCACCGCGTAGGCCCGAATATTGTTGCCGTAGTCAAACGTAACCGCCCCGCGAGACTTCAGGTCCAGCATCGCCTGAACGTGCAAACCCATCGTCGCAATGCTCCAACGCTGGTACTCGTCAGGATCGCGCTTGCGCAATTCCAGCGCTTCCGCCAGCGACATGCCGTTCGGCACATAGCCGTTCAGCGGGTCGTGGGCGCTGGTCTGGTCGGTCAAAACGTCGGGCGTGATCCCCCGCCTCAGAAGCTCGGGCAAAACGTCCGCGCAGTTGCCGACTAACCCAATGCTTACCGCTTCCTTGGCCGCCAGAGCCCGCTCGATTCGGGGCCAAGCCTCGTCCAGAGTAAAGCTGATCTCATCGATGTAACCCGTATCCAGGCGCTTGCGGATTCGCGATTCGTCCACATCGACGCCCAGGAAAACCGCGCCGTTCATCGTGGCCGCCAGCGGCTGAGCGCCACCCATCCCGCCAATGCCGCCGCTAACCACCAAGCGGCCCGACAACGACCCACCGAAGTGCCGATCCGCCGCCGCGGCAAAGGTCTCAAACGTCCCTTGCACGATGCCTTGGCTCCCGATGTAAATCCACGAGCCCGCCGTCATCTGGCCGTACATCATCAGCCCCAGCTTCTCCAGCCGACCGAATTCTTCCCAATTCGACCACTTCCCAACCAGGTTCGAATTGGCGATCAGAACGCGGGGCGCGTCCGCCTGCGTTCGGAAAATACCAACCGGTTTGCCCGACTGAACCAAGAGCGTTTCATCGTTCTCCAGGGACTGAAGCGACCGAACGATCGCATGAAAAGCGTCCCAGTTCCGCGCCGCCTTTCCAGTTCCGCCGTACACGATCAGATGGTCGGGGTCCTCGGCCACCATCGGGTCGAGGTTGTTCATGAGCATGCGCAGGGCGGCCTCCTGTTGCCATCCCTTGCACGTGAGTTGAGATCCGGTGGGAGCTTTCATAGAATCGTTTCCAACCCCGAATCGAATGCGCCACGCCCAATCGCGGCGGCAATGGCTTCGAAGTCGGGGGCGAGGTAGCGGTCCTGTTGGACCCGAGGAATGTCGAGGGCAATGCGCACGGTTTCGTGCGCACGTTCGATCGCCGCGCCAGCTCGCAAGGGACGCCGATACTCAAGCCCTTCGGCCGCGGTCAAAAGTTCGATGGCGAGGCCACGCTCGACGTTGTCGACGATCCGCCGGAATTTGAGCGCGCTGGTCATGCCCATCGAAACGTGGTCTTCCTTCCCGCCCGAAGTCGGCACCGAATCGACGCTGGCGGGATGGCTGAGCACCTTGCAGTCATTCAGCAAGGCAGCGACCGTCACGTGTGGCATCATAAAGCCCGATCCCGTGCCAGGGTGTCCGCTTAGGAATGCCGGAAGCCCCTCGTTTGCATCGGGGTTCACCAGTCGATCCATCCGACGTTCGGAAATCGAGAGCAGGTCGGTCATGACGATGGCCGCGTAATCCAGCGCATAGGCAAGTGGGGCACCGTGGAAATTTCCACCCGAAATGACATCGCCATTCTCGCGGAATACGAGCGGGTTGTCCGTCGCCGCGCCGGTCTCCTGCTCCAATGTCTCCCGAACATGCCGAAGGGCAGAACGCACTGCCCCATGAACCTGAGGCATACACCGCAGGCAGTAGGCGTCTTGCACGCGCGAGTCGCCCACCCGATGCGATTCGCGAATTTCCGAACCTTCCATCAGGCCGAGCAAGTGCTTGGCCGAGGCAATCTGTCCCTCATGCCGCCGAGCCTCGTGGATGCGCAGATCGAAAGCGGTTGGCGTGCCCATCAGGGCTTCCAAGGTCATCGCGCCGATGATATCCGCGGCATGGACGCACCGCAACGCGCGAATCAGGCCTAGGCATCCAACGCCTCCAATTGCTTGGGTTCCGTTCAGCAAGGCCAGACCCTCTTTCGGTTCCAATGCCAATGGAGTGAGTCCCTGCTTTTCCAGTGCCTTGCGAGCGGGAACTCTCGTCGAGCCGGACCAGCATTCACCTTCGCCGATCATCGCCAGCGCAAGGTGTGCCAGCGGCGCAAGGTCGCCAGACGCGCCCACCGAACCCTGGGACGGCACGACCGGAGTGATGCGCTTGTTGAGCATTTCGACGAGGAATTCAATCACCTCGACTCGCGCTCCGCTAAAGCCCTGAGCTAGGACATTGAGACGAAGGAGCATCATCGCTCGGGTTTCGGGAATGCTGAGAGGTTCACCCACTCCGACCGCATGACTTCGAACCAGGTTAAGTTGAAGTTGGCGCAGTTCGTCGTCGGGAATATGGACGTCGGCCAGGCGGCCAAAGCCGGTGTTGATGCCGTACGTGACGACATGGTTGTGGACAATGTGGTCGACAACTTGGCGCGACTCCGCCACGATTCGACGAGTGGCGTCCGAGAGTTGGACCTTGGTTGCGCCAAACGCCACGTCGGCAATTTGGGCAAGAGTGAGCGGCTTAGGCTCGACGGTGAGCACGCCCATAGTTTACTTGGATGGCGGTGAAGAAGAACGGCTTGATGTAACCGTTGGCACCATCAAATCGCCAACGAAGACCGTCGTCTTCGGCGAAGGTTTTGAACTCGGAATGATCGCCTCTTTCACTTCTTCGATGAACTCCTCGACCTTCTCCTCAATCGCCTCGAAGGTTGTCGGTTTGGGATCCGAAGCCCAATGAGTGTCGGCCACGTCCGGGAATTCGTCGAGGTTGCTCGCCGTAGCCGGGCTCGAAGCTTGAGCTTGAACCGGCGTTTGCGGAGTCGTTGCCACCGCAACCGGTGTCGGACTGGAGGCGCATCCGGCCGCGGTCGCCGCGATAGCTCCCGCGACGGCCAAACGAGGAATCCACCCGTCCTTGGTTAGAACGCCGAATTTCTCGTTGACGGTCAGGCGAACGCAAACCTTTCCTGTCGATGCCGCCAACGCCTCAGCCTCTTCGGCAGGCATCTCGGCGATGTTATGGACGTGGCAACCACACCCGGCACAAAAACGCTGACGTTCGTCGCCTTCCATCGCGTCCCAATTCTCGGGGCACCGGAAGGAAACGTCAATTCTTTGTAGTTTTTTGAATTTGGAGCCCTTCATGGTCGGGTGCCTTGGACCAGTCAAAAGAAGTGTCGTTCGAATAGCTGTCGATGTTCGCCGGGGTTCCGGTCACAACCCGAACGCTAGGGTCCGTCTTGGGTGAACTCGAAGGTTGATGAGTGATCGTAGCCAGCTCTTGGTTCGGGGCACTGTTCACGGGAGCCGACGTCGTAGAACCGATGATGGTTTCCGATTGTTGCTGGGCACATCCGGCGGAAGTGACAGCAAGCATTCCGGCTAAAGCTAAGCGCGGGATCCAGCCGTCCCGCGTCCGAATCCCCAATCTTTCATGTAGAGTCAGACGGATGCAGACTTTCTCGTCTTGGCTAAGCTTTGCAAGTTCTTCAGCATCCTCCGCTGGCATTTCCGCGATGTTATGGACATGGCAACCGCATCCGGCGCAGAAGCGCTGGCGTTCATCGCCTTCCATCGAATCCCAACTCTCGGGGCACTGGAAGGAGACATTAATTCTTCGCAGATTCTGGAACGTACTTGGCTTCATGAATAGGTTCACCTCCAGCACCTGATTTGGTGCTTACCAACGACACCCAACCGGAAATGGCATAGACTTCAGGTTCCTTCTTGGAACCTGGCAGAAACTTTTCCTTCACAGACTCAGCCACTTCCGACGCTTTGTCCTTCATATCGTCGAAGGCTTCGCCAGGGGTCTTTCCTCCGAAGGCAGGCGGTGGAGCGCTTGCAGATGCGGCTGTTGTTGGACTCGTCGCGCAACCAGCAGCAGTGGCCGCGATGATGCCGGCCGCCGCCAAACGTGGAACCCAGCCGTCCTTCGTCAAGATTCCAAGCTTCTTACTGAAAGTAAGTCGGATACAGACCCTTTCGGTCTCATTCCGAATGGCCAGAGCTTCTGCCTCCTCGGCACTGAGTTCAGCAATATTGTGAACTTGACATCCACAACCGGCGCAATGCCGTAGTTGCTCGTCGCCTTCCATCGCGTCCCAATCTTCGGGGCATTTGAACCCCACATCGATCATCGGCAGTCGTTCGAATTTCGAAAAATCCATCGGCCCAACCCTCCTCTCATTGTAAGGGAAGATCGGCGATATTCGACTGATTGTCGGCTTCCATGTCGAGTTTGGTTGAATAAGGAACGCCAGTATTCCGAGCCTTCCAGTTAAGAAAGTCCATCACTCCAGCGATAACTAGAGCCGTAAAGGCTCCGGCTATGTCCAGAATCCGAATCAATCTTTCGGCCGACGCGGGACCTGGCTCGTCATCGAGCAAACTCCCCAGCGAAAGACAGCAGACAAAGCCGAAGAGGCAGAGAACGGCGGCGAGGAACTTTTGTTGGGGAGCGGTGATGGCGCAAGCAAGAAGAGCTACAAAGGGCACCATCACTGCACTGATGCAATATTCGAACATCGGATGGTCGTAGAACGCGCTCTTGGACAAGTCCGGGACAGGGTGAAGAGGCTGCGTCACCAAATGGATGAGGAGAGGAATGCCCAAGCTCGAAACAATAAGGATCGCCGGTGCCAAGAGGAACCAGATTCCCCAAGAAACTTGAAATGCCCGTAGTCGATGCACGTGATGATTCCTATTAGCCCTAACACTCCCCGAGCCGCTTAAGTGCCTAAGACAGAATTTTAGCCGCCGCGAATGATTCTTTCGCCGAACCAGAACAGGCCAACGAGGCTGATACAAACCGCAGTCGCGACCGTTGCCGGTTGGTAGAGCTTCGGCCTCCGGTCCTGGAACCAGAGCAAGATCGGAATACCGACCAGGATCAGCGATATCTGAACGAGCTCGACGCCGATGTTAAACGACGCGAGCGAGACGGCCGCTTGTCCGGGCGGCAGACCGGCCTCCGTCAACGCTCCCGCGAACCCAAAGCCATGAATCAGGCCGAAGCTGAAGGCGATCAAAACCGTTCGCCAAACCTTGTCGTCGGGCTTAAAGAATTTCTCGGCCGCCACCGCGACAATGGAAAGCGCAATCAGTGGCTCTACAATCCGCGAAGGCAACGTGAAGATGTTGAGCGCGCAAAGTGACAGCGTGATGCTATGGGCGACGGTGAAGCCGGTCGCGACTTTGACTAGCTCCCGAATTCGCGGGCGGGCGAGCATCAGTCCGAAGATGAAAAGCAGATGGTCCGGTCCCGACAGAATGTGCTCGATTCCCATCAGGAGGAACGTCTTCATCGTCGCCAAAACGCTCACGTGCTGTGGCGTGGATGATTTCGCCGCGCCATACCGCCAAGACGGAAACTCCGAAGTCAGAACCGCCTGACCCGCGACGTCGCCGTCCTTCATCACCGTCACAATCGTCTTCGTGGTCGGATCGTTGGCAAAGAGCCTTTGCGAGACGTCCAGCGACTCAACCGGCTCATCGATTCGAGCCTGGAGTGTTACATTGTCGGTCGGCTTATCGACCATCAGGTTCGGCTTCTCGCAGGTCCAGTTGTGGCCGTTGACCTGAAGATGAATCTCTGAACCCAGCGCCTCGGGCGTCGTTCCCGTCTTCTTGATGTTCGTCAGCGTGGTCTGGATGGCGACGGTCGCGCCTTTGGCGTCCAAGATGAACTTCAGACCGGAAATGCTGGTGTCATGTGCCCACGCCAGACAACTAGCGATCAATAGCACAAAGGTGGCGAACCAGCGCATGGGTTCATGCTACTCGGTCAGCGTTTGGAAGTCGTTTGGGTTCAGAAAGAATTCAGAACCTGTTCATGAAAGCGGGACCTTCCCCTATGAGAAAAGGTCCCGACAATGAGGTTATCGACCGGGGCGGAAGTAACCGCTGACTTTGGAAGGCGGCTTCTGCATGAACGCCATCTGAAGCTGGTCCTGCGTGTATACGTTCGGAATCTGACCCGTTCGCGCATATTGGAACACGGCGGTGGTGTAGATGCTCGAGAGGCAACTGCCGATGATGGCGAGTCCAAGCCAGAAGAGAATGGCGAAGCCGACGGCACCAACAATGACCCAAACCGACTGCGTAAAGGCGGCGACGATGATCATCGGAATCGGAACCAGGGTCAGCAGCCCCATCGCTAACGAGATGCCGACATTGCCGATAACCGTCTCGCCCCACGTCTTCTTGATCGTGCCGAACGACTCCTTGATGGCGGCAATCGGACCAAGACCCTCCAGCGCGACCGCAGGAACTACGAAGTAGGTGACGACGTTCCAACCGGCACCGACAATCGCGACGATAATCTTGCCGACAATCTCAACCCGCTCGCTGATCGCGCGAAGGATGAGGCCGACGGTCGCCGCAACCAGGCTCCAACCAAGGATTGGGCCAAATCGCTTCAGCGCGACGCTGATTCCTTCGGAAACGCTGGTCGGCTCGTTGTTCAGTACTTTGCTAGCGCAGTGGATGAAGCCGACGTTGAAGAAGACGACCACGAAGTAACTGACCAGGTAGTAGCAGAACATCACGACGTAGTACAGCACGGGGAAATTGTGAGAATTCAGCTTCGAACCGGATTCAAACGCCCCACTGGCCTGAAGACTAAAGAAGATCGGCAAAATAAAGCTCACCGTGACGAGGAGCGTTGCAATGCCGGAAATGACGGGAAAAATAGCAAGCGAAGGTTGGCTTCGCATCACTTGCCAGGACTGCTTTGCCAGCGCCCAGCTTCGATTAAAACGGTCAAACATCGTTTCTATTATAAGGGACGGGATAGATAACCGACTGGTTGCGAAGTAGGACCAAGGGAAATACTGGGTGTCTCCCTTGGTCGTTTAGGCGGCTATTCTCCGCCGCCACCACCTCGTCGTCCACCCGGAGGAGGTGGGAACCCGGGTGGAGGAGGTCCAAAGCCAGGTCCACCGGGACCTCCGGGACCGCCCGGTCCACGTCGGAAGCTCGAATCGGGGGTGCCAACGAACTTTCTCGGAATCCAAGGGTACGCCTCGGAGACCACGTAGTAATAGGTTCCATTCGGGAACTCGGGGGTGACGCCATATCGGCCGTTCGCTTCGTCCAGGTCTCCAGAGCCCTTCACGTACTCCCAGTCGCGCGTAAACGTGCCGTCATAGACGCCCCCCGGTCCCGCTGTGCCGGATGGCCGCGTGCCCTGTTTCAGCCTCCAGCTCGACTTCAAAGTCTTCACACCGCTCTTCGCGTCGGTCGCGTTCACGTAGCCATAAAGGCTATAGATCGGAAAGCCGTCGGCCGCCCAGCCAATCTGCGTCATCTTGGTGTTGTCGCCGTGCAGGTTCTTCACCAGCCCAACCGGATTTGCGTGGTAGTGGTACGCGCCGTTCGGCTGGACGTGGGCGTTGTTAAAGTCGATGCCCAGCGTGCCCATCCCGTGGATGATGCCTTCGTAGTTCCATCCTGCTTGGCGGTCGTTGTTCCAATACTCGGCCGTTAGCGGATCGAACGGAACACCGTTCAGGGCGATGCCGAAATCCTGGTGGCCAAGATCGGTTAAGAATGAAGCCGTCTTTGGCTGAGCCGGAACCTTGAAATGATAGTTCTGCGGGCTGATCGTGTTGGGATTGCCGCGATTGGGAAAGGCTCCTGTCGTGTGGTCGGGAATTCCGTTCGAGGTGATGACGCGATAGTCGCCTTGAATCTCGATCTTCACCTGATTGGTGTAGCTCCGTTGCCCCAATGCGACCAAAAGTAGAAGTGGTCCAGTCATGCCTCTATGGTAGCGGGCCTTCATTTGGATTTCATTTGGCCGTAAAAGTTTCGGACGGTACACTCTGACCATCTCTTGGGCAACGGGGCTCGGAAAGAAAACCTATGAAGCCGACCCTCATTCTCGATTTCGATAGCACCATCGTGAGCGTGGAATCGCTTGATCTGCTCGCGGAAATCTCGCTCGCCAAGCACCCAGAGCGGGCCGATCGGCAAGCAAAGATCGAAGAGCTGACCAAGCTGGGGATGGAAGGAAAGCTCGATTTTCGCGAATCACTCACCAAGCGGATCGAGTTGCTCGACGCCAACCGAGGGCACATCGAAACTCTGATCAAGCGTCTTCAGAAGTCCATTTCGCCTTCGTTCCAGTCGCACAAAAAGCAGATTCAAGGGTCGGCAGATCGCATCTACGTGGTGACTGGCGGCTTTCGAGAGTTCGTCGAGCCGATCTTGGAAAAGCTGAAGATTCCCGCCGACCATCTCTTCGCCAACACGTTTAAGTTCAATACTAAAGGCAAGATCATCGGCTTCGATGAGGATAATCCGCTGAGCCGCGCGGGTGGCAAGGTCGAGGTCGCACGCCAACTGGCCGACAAAAAGCCGCTCATCGTCGTCGGTGACGGCTACACCGACTACCAAATCAAGGAGGCCGGCGTCGCCGATAAGTTCTATTGTTACGCCGAAATCGTGGCTCGCCCCGCAGTCAAAGCCAAGGCCAACCGCGTCGTCTATGGCATCGACCAGGTTTTGGCCGAAAGCGACCTTCCAACCCGCTATTCGTTCCCACGAAGCAAGATCAAGGTCCTGCTCCTGGACAACATCGACTCCGACGCCGCCGACAAGCTGGCGGCCGAGGGCTACCGGGTCGAGCAGGTGGGAGCCAAGCTCAGCGAAGACGATCTGGTCAAAGCGATCAAAAACGTCTCGATCATCGGCGTTCGCACCCGCACAAAGCTCACACCCCGTGTGCTGGCCGCCGCCGAAAAGCTGATGGCGATCGGCGTATTTAGCGTCGGAACCGACCATGTCGATGTCCGCGGAGCCGCCGAGAAGGGAATCGCGGTCTTCAATGCACCGTTCAGCAACACACGAAGCGTCGTCGAACTCGCCCTTGGCGAAGCGATGGTTCTGATGCGCCGAGTGGTCGAGCATTCCACGGCCCTGCACCAGGGCAAGTGGACCAAGACTGCTGATCGCTCGTTCGAGATTCGCGGCAAAAAGCTCGGCATCATCGGCTACGGCAATATCGGCTCCCAACTATCGGTTTTGGCTGAAAGCGTCGGCATCGAGGTCCTGTACTACGACATCGCGGAGAAGCTCTCGCACGGTAACGCCAAGCGGGCTCTGTCTCTGCAAGACCTCCTCAAGCAGTCGGACATCATCAGCGTGCACTTCGATGGCCGTGCTTCGAACAAAAACCTCATCGGCGAGAAGGAGTTCGATATGATGAAGCCGGGCGTGATCTTCCTCAATCTCAGTCGAGGAACGGTCGTCAACTACGAGGCCCTGGCCGAGGCCGTGCGGAGCGGTAAAGTCGGCGGAGCCGGCATCGACGTCTTCCCCAACGAGCCCAAGAGTAATGCGGAACCGTTTGAGTCGGTTTTGCAGGGCCTGCCCAACGTCATCCTTACCCCTCACATCGCGGGTAGCACCATCGAGGCCCAGCGCAACATCGCCAACTATGTTTCGGAGCGACTGCTGAAGTACCTGGCCCACGGCGAAACCCTCGGCTCAGTCTCGCTCCCCGACGTCTATCTGCCGCCGCTTCAGAAAGGCATGCGCATTTTGCACATCCATTCGAACGTCCCCGGCATCGTGGCGAATGTCAGCTCGATCTTCGCCAAGCACGGCGTGAACATCGTCGGTCAAAGCCTGAAGACTCGCGATTCGGTGGGTTACCTCGTCACAGAAATTGCCGATAAAGTGCCGGATGACATGCTCATGGAGATCAGAGAGGTCTCGGAAACGATTAAACTAAGGGTTGTCTACCCATGAAACCAGTTGTTCTTGCCCCAGGTCCTACTAAAGTCCACCCTGAGATGGGCCAATGGCTTCAGGATGCGGTCGAAGAGGGAGCCATTTGGCAGTCCCACCGATCGCCGTGGTTCCTGGCGCTGTTCGAAGAAACGTGCAATCGGGTTCGGTCGCTCCTTTCGATCCCCGATACTCACACCATCCTCTTCATGAACTCATCCAACGAGGCTTGGGAGCGCGCCCTGCAGTGTCTCACCTCGAAGGCCTCGTTCCACATGGTCGGTGGCGAGTTCGCTATGCGATGGCATCAATACGACGGCTGGCTGGGCCGCAACGCCATCGAGTGGAAGTACAGCCACGAATTTGACGGCGACTTTGGCGACGTGGACGTCCCGGACGAAGCCGAGGCGATCTGCATCACGAATAACGAAACCAGCATCGGCCTTTGGACGCCCGAGGATCAGATTCACAAGCTGGCCAAGCGCTATCCAGACAAAATGTACATGGTCGATGTGGTGTCGTCCATGCCCCATTGCGAGCTCGATTGGAGTCTGGTCGACGTCGCGATGTGGTCGGTGCAGAAAGGCTTCCACAGCACGGCAGGCCTCTCGGTCACGGTCGTTTCGAAGCGAGCTTTGGAGCGCGCCGACGAACTCGAAAAGACGCAGAGCATCGGTTCATTCCATGCGTTCAACCGCGTCGCTGGGTACGCGGCGAAGCATATGACGGCGGAGACGCCAAACGTGTTGGCGATTTACCTCCTTAACAAGGCGGCCAAGAAGTATCAGCAAATCGGCCTCGATGTCCTGCGGCAAGGCATCCGCGACCGTGCGGCGGCGTTCTATTCGGCGTTGGAAGAAACCTCATTTGGTTGCCTTGTGAAGGAAAAGCAATACCGCTCGCCAACCTTGTTTGCTGTGAGCACCAATGGCCTCGATGCCAACGAGCTTCGGGCTCAATGGGCTAAGCAGAACATCTGGACTGGTGCGTGCTACGGACCGCTGAAGGATGGCAACTTCCGCGTCGCCAACTTCCCGATGCACACGTCGGAAGAGCATGAAGTGATGCTGAACGCGATCCGCGAAGCATCGATGGCGAAAGTCTGATAGCTGCGGTATTGGCTAACAGGTGAACCTTTCAGCCGATGCCGCCTTATCCTCGTTTTCCGCCTGGAGACAGAAGAAGTTTTTTGATGATCGATCCGGAGGATCGCATAGGTTAGCCAGGGTGTCGGAGCGTTAGCGCAGACCCCTGGATAGTCCCAAAGCAACACAAGTCCGAGGAGCGAAGTCGAAGACCCCGCCGAGCGTAGCGAGGGAAATGGAGCAAGAGTCCTTGTTTTCCTTGCCACAAAGGCAAGGAAAATGAGGTGCGGAATCGGGGCGACCCGGCGATTATCGCCGCCAAGCACGGTTTCATCTACGAAACCGTGCTTTGAGTTTCGAATGGCGAATCTTCGGCTCTTTGTCCGAGTTTCGTTGTTGGGTCAATAGCCAAGGTCCTTTTGGCCAAGCGGCTACTTCGTGTCGGCTCGCATCTCGTCAAGGCTGACGAATTTATAACCCTTCTTCCGCGCCACGTGGATGAACTCGCGAAGCGTCGCGAGCGTGCTCTTCGAGCCGTCGTGGAGGAGGAAGATTGCGCCCGAATCCAGCTTGGCGACTTCACGATCGAGCAAGAGGTCGTCCTTGGGATTCGAATAATCCGCCGGATCGGCCGTCCACAGGACGGTGGTCATGCCCAGCTTGGCCGCGTTGCGAACAACCTCGGAGTCGATGTCCCCACCTGGCGGGCGGCAGTAGCGAGCGGGCGCGCCCGTCAGCCGCTGAATCACGTCGTTGTTGGCCTTGTATTCGGTCAGGATTTCCTCGGTGGTCAGCTTGGTCAGCGTCACGTGGCTGTAGCTGTGGTTACCAATCTCGAACCCTGCGGCCTTGATCGAACGGACCAGGTTGGGATACTTCTCGGCCATAAAGCCCACCACGAAGAAGGTCGCCGGAACATGCTCTTCCTTTAGAATCTTGATCAGGTCGTCGGTGGCCTTCAGATGCGGACCATCGTCAAAGGTCAATGCGATCTTCTTGCCAGTCTCCGGCCCTTCCTTAAGAATCGATTTTCGGAGTTCTTGCAAGGTCTCAGGACCGCCCTCTAATCGGCTCTTGTTCGCCGAAACCTCTCGCTGGGCCGACTTCCATGTTGAAGCCTCTACCCGAAGCTTGGCTGAGTTCACCTTCGGCGCCAGTTCGATATGCCATGGCTCCGGCGCGCGTCGGGGGGTGGTTGGGTGGGATAGCAGGACCAAAAGGAGAGCAAAGGACATAGGTTCGACTAGGGGAAGGGACGGTCTACGCCATTCGAACGATTCAGCGCTGGAACCTAATTTGCGCAAGAACAAGGTCCCAGAGAGCCAAGTCAAAACCTGCTACGATACAGCTACCATGCTTGCGACACTGTTGTCCTTTGCGCTGGCCGCCTCTCCGGTCACAAACCGCTGGTTCTATATGCAGACCAACCTGGCCGTCGCAGACAACGCCCTGGAGGTGGTGCACGTGATGGACCGGGCCCATTTGGCGGGATACAACGGCATGGTCCTCACCGATTCCAAGTTTTCGCACCTCGATTCGGTGCCGGACGGCTACTTCGCCAATGCCGCCAAGGTCAAGGCTAAAGCCGCCGAGTTCGGCATCGAGATCATCCCCGTGGTGGCGGACGTGGGTTGGTCAGACGGCCTTCTCTCCCACGACGTGAACCTCGTCGAAGGCCAGCCGGTCAAGAAAGCGCCGTTCGTGGTGGAAGGCGGCAAACTCAAACCAGTTCACGAGATTCAGTTCAACAACGGCGGGCTAGAAGAGGGCCAAGACAACCACGCCGCTGGTCTTACTTTCCAGGATGGGCCCGGAACCAGCACGTTTTTCGATTCGAACGTCAAACATGGCGGTCGACAGTCGATGCGGTTCGAGCATTTCCATCTGGGAAGCGAGGCGGGAAACGCCCGCCTGATGCACGGACTCGCGTTACGTCCGTGGCAACAGTATCGAATCACCTTTTGGCTCAAAACCGACGGGGTCAAGAACGCGGGCGACATTCGGTGCTTCGTCATGGGCGAGGGCGGAAGGGTGCTGGACTTCATGGATGTCGGCGCGAAGCCCACCGAAGACTGGACCCAGCACACCATCGTCTTCAACAGCCAAGACTTTACCAAGGCGACCCTCTACGTTGGCATTTGGGGCGGCAGCGAAGGTCGATTCTGGGTGGACGATATCGACGTGCAAGAGGCCGGATTCCTGAACGTCCTGCGTCGTCCGGGCACTCCGGTTCGGCTGGAAACCGAGGACGGAAAGACGTTAGTCGAGGGCAAGGATTTTGATCCGGTCAAGGACCCCAATCTCGGCGTCAAACCGTGGGCGGGTGAGTACACGTTCGATCAGGCCACGCCGCTCATCAAGACGTCCCTGCCGGAAGGGAGCAAGGTGTTCGCCTCGTTCACACACGCGGTTTCGACCGACTCGGGCAAGACCGCCATCTGCCCCAGCGAGCCGAAGTCAATGGAACTCATTGCGGACCAGATTAAGCGGGTGGCTGACCTCTGGAAGCCCAAGAGCCTCTTTCTTGCCCACGACGAAATCCGCGTGGCAGACCAGTGTCCGCTCTGCCGATCTCGTGGACTAACCCCGGGCCAAATCTACGCCGAGAACCTTCGCCAATGCATCGCCTTGTCGCGAAAGACGGTGTCGAACTGCCGGCTGTTTGTGTGGAGCGACATGTTCGATCCTGCTCACAATGCCGTCGATGACTATTACCTATCGAACGGCACTTGGAAGGAGTCGTGGAAATGCCTCTCGCCCGACGTGACCGTCGTCAACTGGAACTCTGGAAATGCGGCCAAGAGTCTGCCGTTCTTCGACTCGTTAGGCTGTAAGCAAATTCTCGCCGGGTTTTACGATGGTCCGGTGGGTGACATCAAGAAGTGGCAGGTTCTAGCCGCCGGTACGAAGGGCGTCGATGGCGTCATGTATACAACCTGGAGGGGTGACTACACGCATCTGGAAGAGTTCGCCGAAGCGGCCTTTAGCGGCGGTTAGATGCATACTCAGACTCTCAGTTTCCTCCTTCGCTTTGCTATGGCGAACAAGTCGCCGGGGTGGTACGCCGACGCTGACCACCAAATGTTCAGCGCTATGATCTCTACGAACGCTTCATCATTTGATGACAACACCTAAGATGCTTAATTGTCTCGCATGGTGCTAAGAACATGTCTTAGAGCTTCAGTAGTTTGCTGGTCTTTGCTGTTCGGATTTTGTTGAGGGAGATAGATTCTCATATCCAAGACCCTTTTGCCGACGACCAAATAGCCGTCCAAGGTTTGCCTAGCCAGTAAGTCGTCGTAGCTAAACCCGACAAAGCTATTCGGCCCGAATTGTTCCGAGGATGGTTGAAGGGACTTCTTTCCTTCCCGAATCAAATCTCGCTTTAAGGTCGGAATCAACATTTGGACAATCTCCATGGAGGTATGACTTGCATCCTTTGGGACTTTTGGCCGAAGATGACTAATTCCAAAATTCTTGTTCCCATCGCTGACGATGACCACTTCACCGTCCCTTCCTTCCCGAATTGAGAATCCAGAAGGAATCTCGTATTGAATGCGATGACTAACAAACGTCCTTTCTGACCGTGTGCTGTTTGCACCGGAATAACTCGGCGTCGTAGTCGATTGTTGACAGCCTGCTACCACTAGGCCGACTAAAGAAATGCAGGCAAGTCTCATTCTTCATTCCGGCAAGCCACGCGACTTATGAGACAACCTAGCCCGTCGGAGAGACAAACTCTTCTGGTGCCTCGACCGGCACCGAGGCTCGCAGTTTCTCGACCTTCTCTAGAAACGCCTTCAGCGGACGCTCATCCAGCTCTGGCTCGCCGCCATCGAGCATCCTCGACAACGCCGCACACTCGGCTTTGCTAAACGTCACCGAGCCCAGAATATGCTCCTCAAACGCCTCGTAGGCGAATGGCGCAACCGCCTTGGCGCACTTGGCCAGTGCCTCGGCATACACCCGAATCTCGTACTGGGCGTGCGGGTCGATGCGCAACCGGATGAAGTGGAAGAGGTTGTGCAGGTCGATCTGCCAATACCACTCCGTATAAAGCGACAATGGCAGGTTCGTGCGCGCCAGTTCGCGCGCCACACCCTTGTCGATCATGTCCGTGTAGTCGGTGTACGCGTCCTTCTGCTCCTTCTCCATCTGCGCGATGATCGCCAGCGCATCGTCGAGGGGCAGTGAGTCCGAGCGGCCCTGCTTGTTGTTGGCGCTTTGAAACGCCACCTGCGACGGTTCCGGCACATAGAACTCGTCCTTCATGATGCTGTAGCGACCGGAAATCTCGTTGAGGCGCGCCGTTCGGTGGCGGATCCACTGCCTGGCGATGAAGATCGGCATTTTGCAGTGGAACGTCAGTTGGACCTGCTCGAACGGGCTGGTGTGCCAATGCTTGATCAGATAATGGATCAGCGCTCGGTCTTGGCGGACCGTTTTGGTCCCTTCGCCATAGCTCACGCGGGCCGACTGCACGATGCGTTGGTCGCCACCCATATAGTCCACCAGTCGAACGAAACCTTTGTCCAGAACCTTGATCTCTTGATCGAGGAGGGCTTCGGCTTCGGGGACTACGGTGCGTGCCATGGGACCTGAATTTTACTTGAAGTGCTCGACCAGGATGACCGAATCGTAGACTTCCATTTCGGGATTTTCTTCGATCATGCGAAGGATGCTCTGGATGACGTTTTCAACCTGCACGGCATCCGATCCGGCCACCGCGACGCCGACGGTCGCATTGCCCAGTAGATCATGGTCGCCGACTTCATGAATACTGACGTGAAACGCATTCCGTACTCGTTCAATTTGTTTTCGTAATATGCTTCGCTTATCTTTTAAGGAATAAGTACTGTTTATGCGTATTTCGACTCTCAAAACCCCGTATATGATGTGTTTTTCATGCGCTCGTCGGTGATTGACTTCCCCTATAATCAGCATCTATGCGACGAGCATTTACTTTGATTGAACTTCTGGTCGTTATTGCGATCATTGCAATCCTGGCTGCGATCCTTTTTCCCGTTTTCGCTCAAGCGAAAGAAGCGGCCAAGCAGACGAAGGCCCTAGCCCAAATGAAGCAACTCGGCACATCGCTGATGATCTATTCTGGCGACAACGACGACTACTTTGTACCCGCTTCGGCACGAAGCCTGGATACTTCAATCGATCCGGTTATCTGGACCGAGGGGCTTTACCCGTACGTCAAGAACGAAGACATCTTTGTTTCGCCTGCTGCCTCGGATTCCAAGATGGCGAAGAACTGGTCGACTCGGCGCATTCAGAGCGTCGGCTATAGCGACGCGACCGGTGTCGATCCTAACAGCACGGCCGTTCCTGGTTCAGCGGCTCCGGGCACCGAAGGATTCACGTCTGCGGCTTCGTTTTCCCAAGCCGAGGAGTCAGCCCGCACAGGTTTGATCGTCACGACTCCGCACACGGTCGGCACGACCAAGGAGCGTGGTTACGTCTTCAACCCTTACAACGGCGCAACGCCCACGACAGGCACGGCGGCCGAGAACTACATGAACGGCTTGCCCCTCATATCCGACGTGAACCTTTGCACCACGCCGGGAAAGATGCCAATTGGCACCCCATGCACCGACCTCGGCGGAGGATTTTTCGACTGCTCGTCGCTATCGGCTGGAGCCCTCAAGCCAGTCTATGGGCGATTCCGAGCCGATCGTCAGGGTAACGGCGCGACGCCGGTCATTTTTGCCGACGGCCACGCAAAGGTCTTCTCCTCAAACAGCCTGAATTCGTTCGGAAAAGTCATTTGGCGCTTCCGATAAGTTAACGAAATTCCCTCACGATGCGTATTGCTAGTGAGGGAATTTTGACGCTCAATATACTGTTTGGATGTGATCGGCTCGACGTTGACGGTTTCGCATGGGAGTTTCTCAATTCGGAGGTCACGAGCTCCTTTGTCGAGGCGTGCCAACCACTTTTCGACCAGGCGGAAAACAGGTTCGGAGTTCGCGATGCAGCGCAAAAATCTTCCCACCTCTCCGGCTTAATTGATCGGGCTCTGTTACCGCTGGCGCATCGCTATTTGCATCCCCAGGCGTTTCTCGTTCGTAGCACCCTCTTCGACAAGCCCCAGGATTCCAATTGGGCGGTGCCGTGGCACCAAGACGTCACCATCGAGGTGGCGGAAAGGCACGAAATCGAAGGCTTCGGACCGTGGTCGGTTAAAGAAGGAGTCATTTCGGTTCAGCCACCAGCTTCCGTCCTTCAGAAGATGCTCACTCTGCGGCTCCATCTCGACCCGACCGACGCCGAAAACGGTGCACTGATGGTCGAGCCGGGTAGCCACCTTCAGGGGAAGCTGAGAATCAACGAAATTGTCGCCGAGGACCCGGTGCTCTGCGCCTGTCAGGCCGGAGAAATCCTCATGATGAAGCCATTGCTGTTCCACGCCTCGAATCGATCAATTTCCGACCGTCCGAGGCGTGTGCTTCACCTTGATTTCGCGTACGAGGGCTTGCCCGCCCCACTGGAGTGGCGTCGAGCCTACTCGCCGTCTTCGAGGTAGCGCATCTCTTCCGGCGTCAGAGTGACGTCCGGAACTTTGACGTTCTGCTCGACGTCGCTGACCTTTCTCAATCCGCAAAGCGCAAAGGCCGGGAACGGCTGATTGAGCACCCACGCCAGTGCGATCTGCGTGGCGCTGAGGCCGTGCTTCTCGCCAAGCTCTTTTGCCCGTTCGCGGCGAGCGCGGCTAACGTCGCAGTCATAGGCGGCGATGACTTCGGGATCATCAGTGCCAGCGAAAAATCCGCGAGCAGCCGACGACCATGCGAAGAGCGGTAACTGCGACTCCTGGTGCCAGTCCCGTCCGGCGCGATCGATGGTCAAGCATCCGCCCCAAAGCGGCTTCACATTGTGGGCCAGAGTCAAATTAGGGTTGTTGCACGAAAAGCCTTGCTGGCCTGATTTCTCGGCATAGGCGTTGGCGGCGGCGACACGCTCCACGCGCCAGTTCGATCCGCCATAGGCAGTGATCAGACCGCGTTTGATGAAGCCGTTCATGAAGTCCACAACCTCTTCGACCGGCACGTTCTCGTCATCGCGATGGAAAACGTAGAGGTCGGTGTGGTCAATGCCCAGATTGGCGTGGTTCTCAAAAATGTCGGAGCTGGTATCGCCTGCCGATAGCCGCGGCGAACCGTACGGGTGGTTGCCTTTGTTCAGAAAAACCAGCTTGTGAGCGTTATGCCGAGCCTTCAGCCACGCTCCAAGAATGTTGCTGTTCGCTCCGTAGCAGTGGGCGGTATCGAAGCAATTCCCGCCCGCCGCCACAAAGGCGTCGAGCGTCTTAAAGGAGTCAGCCGGAGCCGCGCCCATCAGCCAGTCGGTGCCACAGACGATCTTAGAAATATCTTTGTCGAGGTGAGGAATCCGTCCGTATTTCACGCCTTTGCCTCCGCGCCAAACACGATGCCCGCCGACTTGCGAAGCTTGTCGAGCGTTCGCATCTGCTGCATGGTGTCTTCAAGCGTGACGTAGGGGCATTCCTTCTGGTCGAAGAACTCGGCGACCGCATCGGCCTCGGCGGCGTACAATTCCGCGTTCGTGATGCTCAAATCAACGGTTTCGGCGAGGCTATAGCCTTCATAGCGGTGCAGTTTCGCACCAGTGCGCTGCTTCCATGGGTCTTCGATGACGATTCGGCCCTTGTTGCCATAAATCGTCGCGCCGTTGTCGCAGACAATGCCGACGCCGGTGGTGAAGACCGCCGATCGGTCGCCGGAAAATCGTAGCTGGCCGCTACCGATCCAGTCCACTCCCTTCGCGCTCTTTTGAGAAATATACGAAACATCGGAGGGCTCTTCGCCAAAGGCCATTCGGGCGATCGAAACGCAGTACGTGCCGACATCCATCAGCCCGCCGCCGCCCAGTTCAGGGTCGTTGCGGAAGTTCGCCCAGTCTTCACCGGCTTGGAAAGCGAATTCGGCGTTCACGAGCTTCACTTCGCCGATTGCGCCGCTCGAAATCCATTCGCGAACCTTGGCCGTCTGCTTGGTGCATCGGTACATGAACGCTTCCATGAAGAAGACACCTGCTTCCTTCACGGCGGCTAATGCCCGCTCCGCTTCAACGGCGTTCAGCGTAAACGGCTTTTCGCACAGGATTCCTTTGCCAGCCTTCGCGACGGCAATGGTGTCATCCATGTGCATATGGTGTGGGGTCGCGATGTAGACCGCGTCCACATCCGGATGGTTATAGACCTCGGCGTAGGAACCGTAAGGCGTCCCGCCGTGCTTTTCACAAAAAGCCGTCGCGCGATCGAGGGTGCGCGAGCCGACGGCAACCAATTCGCCCGAGTTGCAGACGGAAAGGCCTTCGGCAAACTGATTTGCGATACTTCCGGTGGCGAGGATTCCCCAACGAAGCCGTTTTGACATACCGGCAAAAGGATACTTTGAAATCGTCAAGAATTAAGGCTACAGTCCACCCGTTTAACGAAATATATCATTCAACATAGTTCTTATGCCGTTTTCCAACGACTTTTCCTGGGGCGTCGCTACCGCCAGCTACCAAATCGAAGGATCCCCTTATATGGCCGGCGGCGGACATTCCGTTTGGGATATGTTCTGCCAGCGTCCGGGCAAAGTCCTCGATGGAAGCAATGGCGCCGTTGCATGCGACCACTATAACCGCTACCGAGAAGACGCTGCCCTGATGAAGGAGCTCGGGATTCCCAACTACCGCATGTCCATTGCTTGGCCCCGAGTCATTCCTGACGGCACGGGAGCCGTGAGTGAAAAGGGCCTTGATTTTTACGACCGGCTGATCGACGAACTGCTCGCCAACGGTGTGAAGCCCCATGTGACCCTGTATCATTGGGACACGCCGTACGAGGTTTACCTTCGAGGAGGCTGGCTGAATCCGGATATCTCCGAATGGTTCGCTCGTTACACCGAGATCGTCGTGAAGAAACTGGGCGACCGCGTCGCCTCTTGGATGACCCTGAACGAGCCACAGTGCTTCATCGGTCTCGGTATGGAGAACGGACACCATGCTCCCGGCGACAAGCTCGGTAAGCAAGAGGTTCTTTGGGCTGCGCACAATGCACTGCTTTCCCACGGCAAAGCTGTGCAGGTCATTCGGGCCAACGTCAAGGACTCGCGCATTGGCTGGGCGCCGGTAGGTCAGTGCGCTATTCCCGCGTCAGACAAACCCGAAGACGTCCAGGCCGCTCGCATGCTGACCACCGAGATGACCACGGTGGATACGTGGTCCACGCCGCTGTGGAGCGATCCGGTGTTCTTCGGCAAGTATCCCAAGGTGGTCGAAGAGTTCTGGGAGACCTGCTACCGAAAGCCAACCGACGCCGATATGAAGACGATCGCTCAGCCGCTCGACTTCTATGGGGCGAATATCTACCATGCTTCGACGGTCAAGATGGGCCAGGACGGCAAGCCGGAGACGGTGGAATATCCGTTTGGCGGTGCCCGAACCATCTACCATTGGCCGATCACTCCAGAAGCTCTGTATTGGGGTCCGAAGTTCTTCTACGAGCGGTACGGCAAGCCGATCGTGATCACCGAGAACGGCATGGGCCTGTCCGACTGGGTGCAGTTGGACGGCAAGATTCACGATCCGCAGCGCATCGATTATGTGACGCGCTATCTGCGCCAACTCGAGCGCGCCGCCACCGATGGCGTGCAGGTCGATGGCTACTTCCTGTGGTCGTTCATGGATAACTTCGAGTGGAACGAGGGCTTCCGGTTCCGGTTTGGATTAGTGCATGTGGACTACGAAACCCAGAAGCGAACGCCGAAGGAAAGTGCGTACTGGTACCGCGATGTGATTCGAAGCAACGGCGCGAGTATTCATTAATTTGTATGACCGATGTATAAAGTTTGTCTTACATCGGTCATAATAAAGTTATGATTCGACAAACCGTTAAAAGCGGTAACAGCACGGCGCTGATCCTCTCCAAGGACATGCGAGACCATCTGGGCCTTACGGACAACCAGATCGAAGTCACTTTCGAGCGAGGGTGCATCGTCCTGCGCAACCCTCAATCCGACCCCAACGTCGAAAGCGCCGTCCGAGAGACGCTCGCCAAGTACGACAAGGCGTTTCGAAACCTCGCCAAATAGGATAATCCGGTGATTTGGTATCCGTCGCTCGACGACGTCTACCGCTTCCACAATATTCAGATTTTCCTGTATGGTGGAAGCACAGGCGTGCGTGACGAAGGGCTCGTAGAGAGCGCGCTTCTAACTCCTCAGCAAACTTTTGCTGGGCAAGATTTGTATGCCACGATCTCGGACAAAGCCGCCGCTCTGTGGCACGGCTTCGTCTGCAACCATGCTTTCGTGGACGGCAACAAGCGAATCGGGCTGATGGTCACGTCCGTCTTCCTCATCGCCAACGGATACGAAATGGATTTCGCTGACGATGAGGTGGAGGATATCACCATGAAATTGGCGCAAAGCGACATGTCTCGCCAGCAACTTATTGACATCATGTCTGATCATGTCCGCCTCCGATGGGGACATTCGTCAGGTGCGTCGAAAGAAGTCGATGACTTTCTTCTGTAGTTCGAGAGGCATCCGAAATAGGTTCGAAAGGAAAGAAACCCGGACGACTATTCCACCGTATTCACTCCTGATACAATCTCTCTGAACTTTGATGGAACTCCTCTTAAACCCGTCCGCGTGGATCGGGCTTCTGACCCTGACCATTCTCGAAATCGTCTTGGGCATCGACAACATCGTTTTCGTCAGCATCCTCAGCGGGAAGCTAAAAGGAGAGGAGCGAGAGCGGGCTCGCAAGCAGGGGATGCTCCTGGCGATCGTCCCAAGAATCCTGCTTCTGCTCGGAATCGGCCTTCTCGTCCGCGCCACGCACCCGCTGTTTGAGATTCCGTTGCTCTACGACGCGATGGTCAAGGGTGGAGAAACCATCGAGGTTGCGAAAGAGGCAGCCGAGATCAGCCTCAAAGACCTCCTCCTGATCGGCGGCGGCTTGTTCCTCATCTACAAGTCGGTTAAGGAGATTCACCACAAACTAGAAGGTGTCGAAGAGGACGCGCCCAACGCCAAAGCCAAGGCGGAATTCGCCAAAGTCATCCTTGCCATCCTCGGCATCAACATCATCTTCTCGCTGGACTCGGTCATCACCGCCGTCGGAATGGTGAAGGAGATCGAAGTGATGATCGCCGCAGTCGTCGTCTCCGGCATTTTCATGATCTACTACAGTGGGCTTGTTTCCAAATACGTTGATAAGCATCCCACGATCAAGATTTTGGCGCTGGCCTTTCTCGTCCTCATTGGCGCGAACCTCATCGCCGACGGGTGCGGCGTCCACGTGCCCAAGGGCTACACCTACTTCGCGATGGCCTTCGCCGTGATTGTCGAAACGATCAATATCCGTGTGCGGAAATCGAATCCGGTTCAGTTGCACGAAGAAGAATACGTGGGCGAGTAAAGTAACCAAATGGAGCAATCGGCAACCGTCCGTGAAGTTCTGAGCTCAGAAGAGTTTCGCTATTGGTTGCCCGATGAGATGGTCTATGTCGAATGGATCGCGGTTCCGAAGCTTGGCCAAGTCGTAATAATTTCTCTGGCGGCTGGCCTCGTGGCTGGTATCGCCGGGTATCTCAAGGGAAGCCCATTTGCCGCCGCCTATGGAGTTGTCCTTGCCGTCGTCATTTTGCTCTGTCTAACCCTGTTCTTCGGATTCGCAAAGACCCGAGTGATCCGATTTTCAGAGCGAGAGCTCCAGGTTAGCGCCAGCAACGGCTACTTCTTCCGAGTTCCTTGGGACGAGGTGCTGGATGTTCGACCGACCGGCCGCTGGACATTCGAGATCGTGACGAAACAGGGAACGGCCACGGTTTGGGAGCCATTGGCTCGCTTCGACGATTCCGACTATTCGATGTTTTTCCTCAACGTGCTCTACGCGATGGCCTACGGCGTTCGAGCCGACAATCTTCGACGATATCGAGTGCCGGTCTCCTTAGTTGAGGGTAAGGCCTACGTATATAAGGGCCTGGAAGGATTGAAGAAGAAGATTTTGGGTGCCCAGTTGACGGCTATCGCCGCCATCGCGTTCATGTTGGCCGAGGTGTTTTGGAAGCGAGACCTATTGGCATTCGTTGGCGGTTCGTTGACCCTCATGAGCAGTTGGATCGTTTACGCGGCGGCAAAGGATAAGGTCGAACGAATGAGCCACCGAACCTTGGTCGTACGTGATGGAAGGATTGCGGTAGAGGGCGGATCAGAACCAGAGACGTATGCGTTCCACAAGCTATCGCAGAATCGGTCGCCGCAACTAAAGCCCGAGCCGTTCGATCGGCAAGAAGTCTATGGCGAGGAGTCGAAACATGTCAAGGTTGACCGTCGCTTCTTAGCGGAAGCATCGTCCGACTAGCGCGCTCTAAACGTCACGCCCGGCTCGCCCTGCTTGGCTTCCATCTCTTCCAGCTCCACGACCTTCGCCTCCCACGCATTCATCGCATCCGCGACCTCTTGGCGAAGCTCGTGGTGCCGCTGGCTCAGGGTCACCACGTCGTCCTTCGGACCCAAATTCGCCAAGCGATTCTCAAGTTGGACCAACTCGGCCTCTTTGGCCGTGACGCCATTCTCCGCCGCATCCACCTCGCGCTTAAGCCGCTCGATCGCCTTGCTGATCTCGCGCGGCGTCAAGGTCGGCGCTTCAACCACCTTGGCCGCCGTTTTACTCTGAACTGAAGGCGTCGACCGCCGCTGTGATTCTCGGTACTCCGAATACGAACCGTTGTACTGAACCGGACCGCTCTTGCGCACATCCAGCGTGTGGTCGGTGACCGCTCCCAGCAGATATCGGTCGTGGCTAATCAGGATCAGCGTCCCCGCGAAGTCCTTCAGAACCTGTGCCAACGCCTCACGCGATGCCATGTCCAAGTGGTTGGTCGGCTCGTCGAGTACCAATAGGTTCGGGTTCAAATTCGTCAGCCGCGCCAACGACAGCTTGTTCTTCTCGCCGCCGCTCATGGTCCGCACCGGGCGATACACATCGTCGCCCGAGATCAAAAATCGACCAAGCAAGTTGCGCGCGTCGGGCGGTTGCATGCCGTCCACCATCGTCAGCGTATCGATGGGAGAAATCTCGGGATCGAGATCGCTTGCGTCCTGCGTGAAATAGCCGGCAACCACGTTGCTCCCTAGCCGAGAAATGCCCGACAAGGCTTCGATCTCTCGCATGCAGGTCTGAATCAGCGACGACTTGCCCGCGCCATTTTCGCCGATCACGCCCCACCGCTCGCCGATGCGAACGACCCAATCTAGGTCTTTGATCAGCGTGAGATCGGGATACCCGACCGTCAGCTTCTTCGTCTCCAGCACGATGTCCCCCGATCGCTTGGCGTCGCCAAAACCGCCCGCCATCTGCCGATCATTCTTCGGAGCATCCACCTTCTCCGAGATCAATCGCTCCATCAGCTTCAGGCGGCCGCGCGCCTGCGCCGTCCGTTGGCTGTTCATAAACCGCCGCACGTACTCGTCGAGCTTGGCGATCTCCTGGTCCTGTCGTCGCGCGACCTCGGCTTGGCGCTCCTCGTCTTCCTTCTTCAGTTCGAGAAACTTCTGAAACGGTCCGGGCCACGCTCGGACTGTTCCATCGTTCATATCCAACACGCGCTGGGCCGTTGCTTCCAAAAACGTCCGGTCGTGGCTGACCAGCAGGATTGCCCCGTGATAAGCCCGAATCCAGCCTTCCAGCCATTCGGTCGCCTGCAGGTCCAAGTGGTTCGTCGGCTCGTCGAGGATCAAAAGATCCGGCTCTTCCAGCAGGAGCCGAGCGATGGCCAACCGAGTCTTTTCGCCACCGCTCAGGGCATTGGTCGGTTTATCAAATTCCGACTCTTCAAACCCCATTCGAACCAAAACTGTCCGCACATCGCGTTCCACCGAGTAGCCTTCGGACTCCAAGAAGTGCTCATGGACCAGCGCGTACTCTTCAAGGTCTTCGGGCGTGGCCTTATCGGCATGCATGATCTCCTCAAGCTCACGCAACCGAACCTGAAGGGCCAGCCGCTCTTCGGTTCCGGCTTGGGCTTCCTCGATCACCGAGCGTCCCAGGGTCACCGGTTGTTCTTGCCGCAGGTAACCAATCTTGGCCCCTCGGCTCAGCGTTACCGAGCCGGTGTCAGGCTCATATTGGCCGGTCAAAATCTTGAGGAGCGTGGTCTTGCCTGCACCGTTGCGGCCCACAAGGGCTACGCGTTCGCGTGGATCGAGCCGAAAAGTAACCCCGGTCAGGATTTCGTCAGGCCCAAATGCCTTCTTGACATTCGAGACGGACAGAAGCACCACCACAGTTTACCGTTCATGAGCGCAGACAACCTAGAGAACGGCAAGGGGATCAAGGTACATTAATATCCTCCACTCTTGCCGGGGTGGCGGAATGGTAGACGCGGCGGTCTCAAACACCGTTGAGCTCAAACTCATGAGGGTTCGAGTCCCTCCCCCGGCACCACCTAATTTTCGTCGTTGACTTTGACGGAATCCAAGCGCTCGGCCAGGTCGGCCTTCCTTAGCGAGTAGTCGCTGACTGGCGACACACTCTGGAGTCGGGATAATTCGTCCTCAAGCAGGGAAGTCTGCCGGGCGGCGATGGCGTTCACGTCGGACTGTTCAAATGTCGAGACTCCGATTTCTCCGGCCAAGCCGAGTCGTGGCGTCACCTCCATCGAGGCTTGCGTCCTCGAGAGCCGTTCTTCCAGCCAACTTCGATATTCGCTCTTTGTCATGACATTTTCCTCAAGCCGCTTCTCTTCGGAGGCGGCAATATTTTCTACGTCCACGACCCAACCCAACCGTTTGCCTCGTAACTCTACGGGTTTTTTGCCCTAGAACCGATACCTATCATGTGAGGGTCCGAAATCGAAAACGAGGCGTAACATACGTCGAGGTCGTCGTCGCTTCGGCCTTCCTTGCCGCCTGCGCTGCAACCGTTGCCGATTCGCTGGCGTTTTCGATGCGCAATATCAGCTACGCCCAGCGCCGCTCGATCATTCAGGCTTACGTTCAGTCGGTGGTTGACGCCACTCGGAGCAGCACTCTCACCGCTCTGCCTGCCGACAGCACATCCACCACAACCGTCACGCTGGTCCGTAGTCGAACGGTGACGATCACCAAGAAGCTAACCCAGGTCACTGGCCTCAACCTCACTTTGCTGCAAGTTTCGGCCACCTGGCAAGAGAGCCGCGGCTCTCGCTTCTTTACCGACTCGCTCACCTACGAGGTCTACCTGCGAGGGCCGGACAATGCGTAAACGCGGAACGACGCTCGTCGAGATGCTTTTCACGATGACCCTGATGGTTGTGACGATGGGTGCCGCCGTCACGCTTTACGCCTTTGTGGCCGCGCGAACCGGCGACTCGATCACCCAATACAACGTCTTTCAGCAAACCAATGGCCTAATGAAGTCGATGGCGAAGACCGCCTCCAATGCCATCAAATGCGAAAGCATCACTCTGGGCTCGGTGACCGCTCTTAAATGCACGATGCCAGACTCTGGCACCGATTACGACAACGACGGCATCATCGACGAATACCAGCCAACCGGCGTCTACAAGACTCTTCGAGCCTACTACTCGCCCGGTAAACGCATTTGGTACTTCCCGTCCACCAACCCGATTCGCGTTGGAAACGTCGGCAGCTTTTGGTACCGAGGCATTGTAACAGATGACACGACCGTGACTTCGTCGAATGTCGATAAAGCCTGGACGTATCCCGTTGGGACCAAGGCCGGCATCTACATCCCTGGCTCGGTGACCTTCACCCAAGACGCGACGAATTTAGCGACGACCATTACGATCAAAACCGACACGACGTCCACACCCAACCGATCAGTTTCGGGCTACTCCGGCAACAATGCTCTGCCAATCCCCGACATCACTATGACCAGAACCTGCTTCTGGAAGGCGGGCAAGTGATGAGACGCCGACGCGCGATGATCATGATCTTTGTCTCGATGATGCTCATCGCCATCACGACGATCATCATGGCGTCCGTTGATGTTGGGCGCATGGCCATCACCAAGCAGCGACAGATTGAACGCGATGGCAAATGGCAACTCTGTCTGGATTCAGCCAAGGCTTATGTCACGGCCAACCTCGTCAGCAAGAGCACATACACGCAAAGTTTCAACCTCACCGTCAATAACATCACGCTCAAAGTGGACTCCGCCCTTAGCACGTGGCAAACGCCCTACGGCGTCCAAACGACGGTCAAAGGCACCCTTGACGGAAAGTCGAAAACATCGACTCTCTACTTTGGCAAGCGAGCCACTGTGCAGCCCTGCCAGTTTGGCCTCTTCTTTACATCGGCCATCACGCCGACCGGCAGTGTTTCCAACACCGGCGATCTCTATTATTACGGATCGATCGACGGCTCAATGCTGACCATCGGTGGTGATGTATATTCTCCCGACACAACGAGCCCTACATTCTCGAGCCTGACTGGCTCATTCATCGGACGCCAACCAGGATTCAAAATCTCGCTAGACGACACCGCTTACGCAAATTCGGCTTCGGTGACGACATCGGGCGATACGACCCTCACGAATCCCTCAAGTCTGCTTGCGGCTACACAAAGTCAGTTGCGTTATCACACCGGAAACCTAACGATCCGTGGCACTATCACGGGAGAAATCACGATTTTTGTCAAAGGGACGGCCACGATCAAAGCCGTCACTCCGCTAACTAACATTCTCAGTCGTCTGGTCGTGATCTGCGACGGCGACGTCTATTTGGATACGGGCACTTCAGGCGTATTTGTGATCTGCACCGGAATGATTTCATCGACTTCGAGCGGCGGTAACAGAATCGTCAACGGTTCTTTGGCGGGGTCAATTCTGAAGAACACGGATGGCGGCAACGGATCCCTAATGACGATCAACTTCGACAACTACTTCGTCGCCAACACGAATGGCGGCTACCGCTACTGGATTCCGGGTCAATGGTAAGGCAAAACCTAAAGAGCTTCGTCAAACCTTCCGATGGATACATTGGCAAATCCATGCAATTTCACCGGGTTCTTTGGGGAGGTAGGGCATGAGAAGGAATCTCCTTCTCGCCTTCCAGGCGGATCGACAGTACCTGCGGTTCCGTTGGCTCATGCTCGGATTCGCAGCGTTTGTCGCCTTTGGCGTTGTCAATCCGCTGTTCATCGGCGCGAACCTGGCGATCGCCAGTTTGCTTGGCGTTGGCACCCTTTTCGCGGTAAAGAACCTCGAAATCTACAAGGCGAAGGGGCATCGATATCCCGGCCTTTTGCGGCTTGCCGATCTCATCGCCCTTTGCGGCGCCAGCATCTTTGATCCAATTAACCTGCGCAACCTTTGGCTGATCGCGATTCCTATCATCCTCATCGAGTGTCTCAGCACGACCAAGGGGCATCGCTCTTTCCTCTTTACCGCCGTCGCGATCGCCATCGTCAGCTACAACGGCATGATGAAGGGGAACCTCGAGTCGATCGCCGTTCCCGCCGGCTCCCTCATCTTCACCCAGTTCCTAGGCTATCTGTTTGCCAAATTCCAGGCGAAAGATGGCATCCTTCGCGAGCGTGATCGCCGATTAACGACGCTCATGAACACGGCCGCCAACATGTCGATGGCCGGTGACCTGCGAAGCCTCATCCTGAGCACGCTTCGCGCCGCCGTCAACGACCTCGGGGCGAGCGCCGGAACTGTGACCCTCACCTGCGAAGAGGACAATAGCATTCTTCTCACCGAGGCGGCTTACGGCGTCAAGGGTGACTTCGATTTCCCCGTCGTCATCACCATGGGCGAGGGCATCTCCGGTTACGTGGCCAAGACCGGCCAGCCGATCACCCTCACGGCCAAAGATGGCGAACTGATCGACTGCGACGGAATCGGCCTGCCCGTCAAGTCCGCCTACTGTCTTCCGCTCGTCAACCGCGAGTTCGCTGGTGTCGGCGTTTCCCACTCGGAGCTGATGATCGGCGCCATGACCATCATCAACTCGGAAGAGAACGTCACCCTCGAACCCGAGGAACTCGACCTTCTGCAAAGTCTCTCCTCGCTTCTCGCCAACGCGGTCCACAACGCCCGCATGGAAGAGCGATCGCGCGCCACGTTCATCCGAACGCTGGAATCGCTGGCAACCGCACTTGAAGCTCGCGACGAGTACACCCGGGGCCACTCGCAACGCGTTTGCGATCTGTCGGTCATGATCGGCACCAAGCTCGGTCTGCTTCCGGACGCCCTCGAAGAACTCCGAATCGGAACGATCCTGCACGACATCGGCAAGATCGGCGTTCCCGACCACATCTTGAATAAGCCTGGCCGTCTGACCGACGAAGAGTTTGCGATCATGCGCACCCACCCGGTCATCGGCTACGAAATCTGCCGCCCGCTGATGCTCAGCGAAGGCGTGCTCTTGATCATTCGAAATCACCACGAAAAGTTGGATGGCAGCGGCTATCCCGACGGCCTGAAGGGCGGCGAACTCCCGCTTTCGCTCCGTATCGTTTGCGTCGCCGACGCCTTCGACGCCATGAGCTCTCGCCGACCGTATCGTGGCGTTATGGATATGGGTCACGTGATGGGCGAAATGTCCAAAGGTGCCGGTATCCAGTTCGACCCCGTCGTCGTCGAAGCCCTCAAGGAACTGTTGACCGCTGGCGAACTCGATCCGCTTTACGTGGACTACTGGACCGTCAAGCCGCCGCTGGAAGTTCAGGAGGACCAAGCCGCGTAAGATGTTTGGCAACTCCTTCCAAGTCGATAAGAGCGGCGCCCAATCTCTGGGCGTCGATTTTGGTTCTCGGTCGACGAAAGTTCTCCTTCTCAACCAGATTGGCGATCGCATCGACATTCAGGCCGCCGGGTCATTTACGAACCCTGGCTCGGGAGTCAAGAACGGCATCATCAGCGAGCCGCGAGAGTTTGGACGCCGACTGGCCAATTATCTGGCCGAAAACTCTGTCTCCTGCGAAACCGCCGTATTCGACATCCCCAGTAACCTCGCAGTTCTGCGCTGGGTGGTCCTGCCCGATCTCGAAGGCGGGGAACTGAAGGAAGCGGCAAAGTACAAAGTTCGCAAGCACCTGCCCTTTCCGCTGGATAGCGCCTATATTGAAGTCGCTCAGCGAAACGGCATGGACAAAGACGCGCCTTGCCTCATTGTCGCCGTCCCCAAGAAGGTCATCGACAGCCGCGCCGAGGCGATTTTGAACGCGGGCATCGTGCCAATTCGTGCCGAATTGGAGGCTCAAGCCATCCTGCGCATCGTCGAGCGAAAGCTCAATCGAAAGTCGGCCCTCTGGCGCGATGCATCGCTCACCATCATCGACTTTGGCGCGACGAACACCCACATGTACGTCGTGCAGAACCAGCAGTTGCAGTTCATCCGCGGCGTGAAGTTTGGCTCGGCCATGTTCCACGATGCGGTCTCCAAGGGGCTCAACGTCTCCGCCGAAGAAGCAGAAATCATGCTTCACGACCCGTTCACGGTCCTTAATGAAGACGGAATCCTAACCCTTCCGTACGAAAACTCTATCGCGTTGGTGAACCTCTCCGCTGAACTGGAAAAGCTAACCCGAGAAGTTTGGCGGCTCATGCGCTACTTCCGCTCCCTGCACCCGGAGCGAAGCTACGCAGGAATTCTCGACCAGGCGATCCTCGTGGGGGGCCTCGTCGGCCTCGATGGATTTGCCCATTATCTTGAGCGCAAGCTCGGTCTCCGCATCGAGTTCGCAAGGCCGATTGCCGGAATGATGACCCGGTTCAATCAGGACACCTTTGCGAACGTATCGAATCGCCAGGAGGCCTATTCTGTCGTCATGGGACTTGCCCTCGCAGGGCTAAGTCAGAACGTGCTGAAGAGGAGTCAAGCCGAAGGTGGACGCGAATACAACTGGATCCGCTCAGCATAAGATCAAGACGATCAACGTCGAAGTGAACATGCTCGACGCATGGGCCCTTCAGCGTGTCGAATTGGAAGGCAAGGTCTTGCGCAAGCTGGGTCTGCTGTCCGGCATCCTCATCACCGCAGTTGCGATGATTCCGTTCCTATGGGGCCTCAACGCCGACCGTGGCCGCAACTTGGAAAGCTCGCAGATGGCGCTCGCCACTAGCCAACAAAAGCGGGGCGAGTTGGAGCGCCACGCCAAGGAAGTCGCGCCCGGACTCAAGCGTGAGGAAACCATTGTCCGCTGCCAGCAATATTCCAAGTCGGTCATCGACGAACTCACCAAAGTCATCAACGCTGCACCAGACGGCATGTACTTCGACCAATTGGAAGCCAATATCACGGGCGGCCAATGCTCAATCAAAGTTGACGCCAATGCGATCACCGCCGCCGTAGGACGATCCTTCATCGATTCGGCATCGAAGGGTTCCAACGTGCTGATGTCTGGCCAGACGTCGATTCGCCAAAACAAGATGTCCGAAGCGGGCATTGAATTCGATTACCTCAAGAAGGTGGGTTTGTAGTCATGCGTGGCATCGCCCTTATCAACGCCATTACGGTTCGCCGCCTTGACCAGGCCATTCTCGCGACCGGTTCGGTTTCCCTCGTTCTCGGCGTGTTTCTGTTGGGAAGCGCGACGATCAACTACTTCCGCAAGAACGAAGTGGAGGTTCGCTTGGCTGCGACTGCCCAAGCCGCCGAGAAGCTTCGCGAAATGATCGACCAGTCGAAGCATGTTCGTTTTGGGGATCTCAAAGAAAGCACGTCGTCTTACTTCCAAAACACCATCGACCAGACGGCGGCCAAGAATGACTGTCAGCTAATCGAAGTCACCGCCGCTGCCGAGGAAGGTCCATACCTTTCGCGATACAAGACCGATGCTGACGGAAAAGGTTGGAAGCAGAAGGGTTACCAGTGCCAGGCCATCGGCTCAGCCGAGAACGCCGTCAAGTTTCTCCGGGACCTGACTTCGATTTCCGCCCCGGTGGAGCTTCAGACAATCGAAATTGCGCCGATAGATAAAGAGTTGGACGGTCATCAGTTGGTTTCCATCAAGTTTGGAGTCCAGGTGATGCGTCAGGAGGAAGGGGCATGAAGATCGGTGACCAGAAGCAGGCAATCGCACTCGGCGTAGTCGCCGTTGGTGCGTTAGGTTTTCTCGGCAAAACCGCCATCGGAATGTTTAGTGGCTCGGCACCACGACCTCTCGTCGTGAAAGAATTGCGCGGCAGCGCCTCGGCCGACAACCCAGATCCGACCGACTCGAAGGCTACTACCGAACCCAAAACGGACGAACAAACGGAAACGAAGGCTTCCGAAGCAACGCCAATCGAGGCCACTGCAAACGAAGCAACCCCCAAGCTTGAGCCCGCGCCCAAGGCCGCGGCGACCATTCAGGTTCCCCTCCGCGACGCATTTGCGAAGTTTCCAACCCAAGCCAAGAAGGATTCACCGCCGGTAAGTCAGCCGAAACCGATCCACATTCCGAAGGAGACCATGACGCAAACCTCTTCGACCGATGAGGGAGGCGATGTCATGCCGAAGAGTCCGTTTACCGGGGACATAAGTGGTCCGGGGACAAAGCTGCCGAACGCCCAACCGTCCGATGGTATGCAGTCGCCGGTCAAGAAGGAACCGATCAAACTTCGGTTCGATGGCTTCATCGATGCCGGAAAGCCGATGGCCGTTATTACCTTCAAGGATTCAACTTTTAATGTAGCGATCGGCGATTTCATCGACACCGACATAGTGATCAAGTCCATCACTGGACAAAGGATTATTGTTCGCGTCGGTCCGATGCTCAAGACGATTTTCGTCGGTCGGGAGATTGAGTTATGACGTCAATTTTGTTAAGTTCCCTTATTTCGCTAAGCTGGCAAAGCTCAACCCTCAGCTTTCTCCACTTGCACGACATGCACCAGCAGGCGGCACGCGCAGCGACACATCCGGCTCCGAACGTGGTTGCCACGAAAACCAAACTCGCGATTCCGCTCACGCTCAAATCGATTTCTTTGACCGACCCGCTGGCGATGGTCCCAGGTGGGGACAATAGCCCGGCGGCCGGCTCGCCGTTCGCATTTGCCGTCTACCCGTCGGCCCTCGAATCCAAGCTTGTCACCCTCAACCTTTCGGCAACGCCGATTGAAACCGTGATCGCCAGCCTGAGCCAACAGACCGGTGTGAATATTGTCCTCATGACCAAGGGCGACGAAAAGGTCACGATGAGTGTGAAGAACATGACTCTTGGCGACGCGCTCAAGCATTTGGCGATGCTCGCCAACCTGCGCACCCTCAGCGTGAATAACGCGGTCGTCATGGCCGACGAGGCGACACTCAAGAGTGCCTATCCGAAAGAATTCGACGCCGAATACAACACTCCAAAGACACCCGACACTCCGGCTGAACCAACGACTGAAAAGGTTCAGGAAGAGGTGATTCAGCGGGTCTACACCCTGAAACATCAGGGCGCGATGGAGATCGCCAACGCCCTTAAGGAATATCTGAAAGGCAAAGGGGTGGATATCGTAGCGTTGCCGAATACCACGATTCCTAGCCTGACCGGCGCAGGTGGCGGCGGCCTCAATGGTGGCGGCGGCATCCAGACCTCATCTGGCCCGGCTTCCGATTCCCGTCAGAAGCGAGTGCTGCTCTCCGGCGGTAAGAGTGCGGTCGAGGATGCGCTGAACATTCTTAACCAGATGGATGTGGCCCGTAAGCAGGTCGAAATCACGGTGACGATCCACGACGTCTCGAACGATGCCCTCAAAGACGCCGGTTTCACCTGGGACTTCGGACAGACCACGATTTCCGAAACGCCGAGCGGCAACATGAATTTCGGTACGTTCAAGCGCGACGGGCTTTCCTTTGTGAATACGATTCACGCCCTCGAGACCGCGAACAAAGCCAAGCTCCTTGCTTCGCCAAACGTCAGCGTGATGGACGGCGAAATCGGCTCGATCTTGATCGGCGAAAAGCGGCGCTTCCCGGTCGTCAACGGAACGAGCGCCAATGGACAATTCATCTATTCGACCGAGGAACAGAACGTCGGCATCTACCTACTGGTCTCGACGGATGTGTCGGAAGACGGAACCGTGACCTTGGCCGTCAACGCTCAGGTCTCGTCCATCCTTGGCTTCCTGCAGATCAACGGCGGCAGCTATCCGCAGATTTCCACTCGTGAGTCGAAATCGACTCTCATCCTCAAGGATGGCCAAACGATGATCATGGGCGGACTGCTTCGCGACGAGGAGATCGTCAACCTGCAAAAGGTTCCGCTCCTCAGCCAGATTCCGTTCTTCGGCGAACTCTTCAAGAGTCGCAACACCCAAAAGAACAGCTCCCAGCTTCTGATCAGCATCACACCTCACATCATCAATTCTCAATGAACATCGACAAGCCGTTAAGCGAGATTTTCGTTGAAGAAGGTTTCGTAACTCGCGAGGAGCTCAATGAGATTCTCGCCCACCGAGAGGACACGACCGAGCCTCTCGGTAGCTTGCTTGTCCGGCTGAAGAAGATCACCGAGAAGCAAAAGCTTCAATGTATGGGCATCCAGATGGGTGTCCCATTTGTCGATCTCGCCAAGACCGAGCTCGACGTTAACGCGGCCAACATCATCTCCCACTCGGTCGCGGTTCGCCTTCTTGTTTTCCCCGTCGAAGTCACCGAAGTGTCCGCATCGGTGGCGATGGTGGACCCGCTCAACCTCTCCGCCCTCGACGAACTCACGAACCTGACCGGTCGAGACATCGACCCGCTGATTGCCACCGAGACCGACATCCGCGAGTCGATTTTCCGGGCTTTCGGCGCTTACGACGACCTCGGTGAAATTCTTGGAGAAGCCGTCCGCGGCGTCGACACCGACAGCGTCAAGCTTCAAGGAGCCGAAGAAGAAGACCAGGACCCGGTCAACGTCGTTGACCTCAAAGAAGTCGGTGACGGTGCACCTGTCGTCAAGCTTGCCAACGCGCTCTTGGTACGGGCTATCGGCATGAGAGCTTCGGACATCCACATCGAACCGTTCCAACGCAAGGTCCGCGTCCGTGTCCGTATCGACGGCCTGTTACAGGAGATCATGGTGGTCCCCAAGGATCTCCAGCTTCCACTCGCGTCGAGGATCAAGCTGATGGCCGGACTCGACATCGCCGAGCGCCGAGCGCCGCAGGATGGTCGCTGCACCCTCGTCGCGCCGCAAGGTGAATTCGACTTCCGCGTCTCAACATATCCCAGCGTCTTCGGCGAAACCCTCGTTATCCGAATCCTCGATAAGAACGCCGCGATGATCAACCTGTCTCGATTGGGCATCCACAAGAGCGGCATGAAGACCCTGATCTCCAAATTGGAGGAGCCGCAGGGCCTCATCCTCGTTACCGGACCAACCGGTTCGGGCAAAACCACCACGCTTTACGCCGCACTGCACCACCTCAACTCGATCTATCGAAACATTATCACCATCGAAGACCCGGTCGAGTACCAGATGGAAGGCATCACCCAGGCAAGCCTCAATGTCCGCGCAGGCGTGTCGTTTGCCACTGGCCTTCGCGCCATGCTTCGCCAGGACCCGGACGTCATTCTCGTTGGCGAAATTCGCGATGCCGATACGGCTTCGATCGCGACCGAAGCGGCTTTGACTGGCCACCTCGTGTTGAGTTCGCTCCACGCCAATGATGCGTCGAGCTCGATCACCCGACTGCTCGATATGGGCGTCGAACCGTTTCTGTTGGGCGGTTCTATCACCTGCGCGGTCGCCCAGCGACTGGTGCGAACGAATTGCACGAAGTGCCTCGAAGAGTACAAGCCCGACCCCGAGAATATTCGGCGGCTGGGGCTCGAAGTCCAGGCTAACTACGTCCGTGGCCGTGGATGCGAGCACTGCTCGAAGACCGGCTATCGGGGACGAGTCGGCATCTACGAATGTCTCGACATGAATTCCGAACTACGCCGGATGATTCTGTCTGGGCGTCACGCGTCGGAGATTCAGAAGGCAGCCGTCAATGCTGGCATGCTCACGCTTCGCCAAGACGCCGCTGACAAGGTTTTGGAAGGAAGAACGACGGTTGAGGAGGTCCTGCGGGTGACCGCAGAGCACGTCTAATGGTTTCGTACGCTTACAAGGGAATCGACGGCGGCGGCAGCAAGATCGAGGGGCATATTTCAGCCGCATCAATCGAAGACGCCGAGAAGAAGCTGTCTCTCCAAAACATCTCGATTCATGTTCTTCGGCCCGAGGCGAGCGGAAAAGCGATCAAAAAGTCGGAGTCATCCGACCGATCGGTTAAGACCGTGCGTCGCAAAGTCTCGGCGCAGGATTCGGCCGACGTCCTCAGCAACCTTGCCATCATGTCCGAGACCGGTGTGCCATTCGTCGAGGCCCTGGATGCGGTCATCTACGGTGCCCGAACGCCTGCCATCAAGGAGTCGCTAACCGCCGTAAAGGAAGGCGTCGTCGGTGGACAAGGTCTCGCGTTCTCGATGCGTCTCGCCCCGAACATGTTCCCCCAGATCATCACGGATATGATTCGCGTGGCCGAGTCGGGCGGCAAGTTCGACCAGGCCCTGCGCAACGGCGCAAACTATCTCGCCCGCGTCGCCGACTTTCGCAAAAAGATCATCAACGCGATGATGTATCCGATGGTCATGCTCGGCGTATCGCTGTCGACTGTCCTTATCCTCATTTTGTTCGTCATGCCGCGTTTCGGCAAGATCTTCAGCCAGATGAAGGCGAAGATTCCCGTCACGACCAAGCTGCTCCTCAGCGCCGGTGATGCCATTCGCGCAAATCCCGTCGGGGCCGCCATCGCCGTCGTCGGAACCATTCTCGCCCTCGTCTTTTTGTTGCGGTTAGAGCCGGTGAAGAAGCTCCGCGCGAAGGTGGTTAATCGAATTCCCGTGCTGGGCGATTTGGTCAAGCGTTTGGCTATCGCTCGCTCTCTGCAGACGATCGCCGCCCTTTCGACCTCCAATGTCCAGCTCTTGACTGCGCTGGAACAGGGCGCAAAAGTGGCGGGTCACCCCGATGTCCAAAAGGCGCTCCTCGATGCCCGCGATCAGATCGAACACGGTAGTTCTTTATTCGAAGCCATCGAAGAGACCGGAGTCTTCCCCAAACAGATCACGCAAATGATCTCTGTGGGCGAAAAAACCGGGCGACTCTCTCAGCTTTTGGAGACGATCTGCGTCACGATGGAGCAAGAAATTGACAACCGTCTGAAGGCGCTGGTTTCGATCATCGAACCCCTCATGATTGTCACGATGGGCGTGATCGTAGGTTCAATTACGGTCTCGATCATCGGTCCAATCTACTCTGTTGTCGAGAATATTCACTAATTTGTCGAACTTTTTTGTCCCATAAACCTGGAGAACGAATTACCAGGTTCCGACATGAATAGAGAAGAGAGGCTTATGAAAAACATTCGGCTCGGAAAGGTTTGGAAGAAGGGCTTTACTCTGGTAGAGCTCCTGATCGTTATCATCATCATCGCGGTGCTCGCCGCCGTCGCGATTCCCAAGTTCAAGGACTCGGGCATCCGGAGTAAGGAATCCGCTTTGCGAAGCAACCTGAAGGTCGTCCGCGACGCCATCGACGTTTTCAAGACTGACACCGGCGCTTATCCGGCGGGACTGTCTGACCTGTCCTCGACCTCGGCTCCGACTGCTGGTCTGGACAACAGTGGTACTTCCAAGAGTATTACGAACACCGACTGGCGCGGCCCTTACGTCCAGGATGTCCCGGTTGACATCAATGGATCGGCTTTCACGTACAGCACGGCTTCTGGCTCGGTCGGTAAGATCAACGCCAGCTCTGGTACCGCTCTCGACGGCACGAACTATAACACCTGGTAAGAACCACTCGGTTCTGAGCCACGCGGATGCGGACTTAGATGCAAATCTGAGTCCGCATCTTCATTTCGGGTATCCTAGACTATTCAAAGGAGTTTTCATTGATCTACGTCGTAGTCCAACCTAACGAATCTATTGACAGTGCGCTGAAGAAATTTAACATGAAGCTGCAGCAGAGCGGCGTTCTCCGAGAGCTCAAAGAGCACTCGCACTACGAGAAGCCGAGCGAGAAGCGCCGACGACAGGCCCGACGCCGAACCACCCGAGGCTAATTCACAGCCTGATCCGATTTTCAGGGAGCGAACGCTCCCTTTTTCGTCGATGAGTTTCGAGCCGATCCACAATGCGACCAACACTACGGTCAATCTTGAGAGCCTTGAAAGAACCCTCGTCGCCACGAAAGAACTGCTCGGAATTTCCCGACCTATCGCCGTACGCCTCATGGACGATGCGGAGATGATCGACCTCAATACGCGGTTTCGCCAGGTGGAATCTAGCACCGACGTGCTGACCTTTCCTTCCGGTCTTGCCGACCCGTTGCCGCTCGGCGATATTGCCATCTGCGTTCCCTACGGCGAGGCTCAGGCCGCCCTTCGTGGGTTTTCGCTTGATGATGAGCTTTCTGCCCTCCTTGTTCACGGATGCTTGCATTTGGTCGGGTATGACGATGTCGAGGATGAGGACAAAGCGGCGATGCAGGCGAAAATGAACGAGATCGGCGAGAAATTGGGGATTCCAATCGACGCGGAATGGACGTCTGTATTACATCAGGCACACGATTCGGCCCGGATGGAGCGATGAAGAGTCGACGTAACATCTTCGAACCCTTCAAGGTCGCTCTGAACGGCATCATCTTCACGTTCAAGACCCAGCGCCACATGAGGTTCCACCTCTACGTGGTCTTCGTCGTCATCCTGCTCGGCCTTTTCGTCAACCTTGGCCTGCGCGAGATGCTGGTCTTGCTCTTCACGATCTCGCTCGTCGTCGTCGCCGAAATGTTCAACTCCGCTATTGAGGCGGTGGTGGACCTCGTCAGTCCTAACTACAACCCGATGGCGAAGTTCGCAAAGGACATCTCCGCCGGAGCCGTGCTCATCACGACGATGATCGCGCTCGTGGTCGGCGCGATGCTCATCCTCGGTGAGAACCGGTGGGAAACCCTGAAGGTGCATCTGAGTTCCGAGGCTCCGGTCATCGGTCCCGGCTTGCGCATCATTATCGGCGCGTTCTTGTGCATCCTTGCCACCATTATTGGTAAGGGTCTCGGCAAGCGTGGACAGGTGCTTCAAGGCGGATTGGTGAGCGGGCACGCGGCCCTCGGGTTCTTTTTCGCTACTTGCGCCGTCTTGCTCACCACCAACGCCCTCGCCGCCGGGCTGGCCGTCCTCCTTGCCGCCATCATCGCCCAAAGCCGCTACGAAGCGAAGTTCCACACGATTGGCGAACTGTCGATCGGAGCCGCCGTCGGCGTGATCATTGGCCTACTGATGTTTGTGTCGTTTAGCAAGTGACTTTGCGTTGAACGTCAAATTTGATATATTGAGTGCAGAAACAAAGAATGAGTGAATCTTCATCTGGTGAACGCGAAGCGCCTGGTCCGCTAAAGCAATTAACCCAGAAATTACTATTCGGAATCTCGAAGTTATTCATTGGCATTGCCAATGTCTTTGCCAAGCCCGCCGGTGGCTCGGTCGTTCTTCGCACCAGCGGACAAACCGGCGAGGAAATCCGTTCGCTCGTGGATTCCGCCGGAGAGACCGGCGAAATGGAATCCGATGAGACCGAACTGATCCATAGCGTTCTCGAGTTTTCCGATACCGTTGCTCGCGAGATCATGACTCCGCGAACCGACATGGACGCGGTGCCGGTCGATATCAATCCATACGACCTGGTCGAAATCATCCAGCAGTCGGGCCACTCGCGCATTCCCATTTACGAAGGAAGCGACGACGAGATCGTGGGCATCGTCCATGCGAAGGATCTCTTCCTCGCGATGCTCCGCGGTAAGCCCGTCAATATCAGTTCGCTGATGCGCCCGGCCCTGTATGTTACTGAGAACAAGAGCATCGACGAACTGCTGGCCGAGATGCGGGTTACCAAATCTCAAATGGCGATCATCAAGGACGAGTTCGGCGGCACTTCGGGGATCGTCACCATCGAAGACATCATCGAAGAGTTGGTGGGCGAGATTCAGGACGAACATGACGACGAAATGCCGGAAGTATCCGAAACGCAGGAAGGGTATCTCGTCGAGGGCAAAACCCACCTGGACGACATCAATGAGCTGACCGGCTCGGCGTTCGAAAGCGAAGACTTCGACACCATCGGCGGGTTCGTCTTTGGTCTCTTTGGCCGACAGCCCAAGCAGGGCGAGTGGCTAGAACATCAAGGTTTCCAATTCAATATCGCTGACACCGACGGCAAACGGATTCTTAAAATTCGCATTATTCCGCCCGATCCGCTGGATTCGTCGCCAATGCCACTAACGGAACAAATTCCCAGTGCGTAGGAAACCTCAATGAGTCTTGTCGCCCCTCTGCAGTCCGACCGTCGGCTTTGGGTCCTCCGCAACTTCGATCTATTCAAGACTCTGCGGGACCAGGACTTGGATGGGCTCTTGCAGGCCAGCCGCGTCGTAACGTTCGGGCGTAACGACCATATCTGTATGGCGGGCGTCAAGCACACCCACGCTTACTTGGTGAAAGAAGGCAACGTACGCATCGTTCACAACCATCCGACGGGTAAGCGACTCACCCTCGGCATCCTGAAGCCCGGGGAACTGATTGGCGACGTCGATCTCTTTCACAACGAACTGCCAGTGGGCGAAAGCGCCGAGGCAATCGGCGAGGTCCAGCTTTACGCCGTTCCGGTGGACCTGCTCCAAAAGGCGATTCTATCCAGCCCCGATGTGACCCTCAAGCTGTCGAAGATGATCGGCGATCGCCGTGCCGAGGTCGTTAACCTTATCCAAGACGTGCTCTTTTTGACCGTCCCTCAGAGATTGGCCAAGCTGTTCCTTCGCCTTTCTGGCGAGTTTCCCGGCACCACCAAGAACGGACGCCCGTTCGTGAATCTCAAGCTCACCCACGCCGAACTAGCTGACCTTGTCGGTTCCAACCGAGAAGCCGTCAGCGCCACCCTTAGCAAGTTCAAACAGCAGGGAATCGTCGAGATCATCAAGGGCTTTGCCGTCATCAAAAACACCGAAAAACTCGAAGAACTCGCCAAAAGCTGACCGACTGTATTCCCGCATACAGTTTCTTGTCTCGGAGCAGGAGTACGTTAGAGGTAGGAAAAATCATGAGCGTACTGATCGCCTCCCTGGCACTCCATGCAATCTCGCCGTTGGCTTTGGCCGAAAACAAGACCTTCGACTTTAGCCGCCCGAACCTGGCACCGCAGCAGGTCGTCGTTTTCGAAAGCAATACCGCACTGGAAGACATCGTTGGCCGCACCAACAAGGTGAAGGGTTCGATCAGCGGCGACGTCGCAAAACGATCTGGCACCGGCAAAATCTCCATCGATCTGGCTTCGCTGAATTCCGGTGTCGATCTTCGGGATGAACACATGCGAAGCGAAGGTTGGCTGAACGTGGCCAAGTATCCCACCGCCGAATTCCAGACTTCCGCCGTGAAGTTTGTGGGCGGCAACAACTTCGACGTGACCGGCAAGTTCAGCCTTCACGGCGTCACCAAGACGATCAAGACCCGAGCCGTGATCAAGTACATGCCGGAGAGCGACCTCACTAAGCGAAACCACTTCGATGGCGACGTCATTCAGGTCAAGACCAAGTTCGATATCAAACTCAGCGACTATGGCATCAAGATCATGGATATCGCCAAAGACAAGGTGTCGAATTCGATTTCGATCAGCGTTTCCGTCGTCGGTACGACCAAATAACCAACCCCCACAAGCCGGCCGGTTTCCGGCCGGCCCCTTCTCATGAAGAAATTCTTTTTCGCCATCGCCATCCTTTGCGCGCTTGGCTTTCTCGCAACCTTCGCCGTGCAGTCGAGCTACCACGGCAAGGCGAAGCTGATTCAACGGATCGAAAAGTCGGCGAGCGCCGACCTCTTCGGTGACGCTGGAACCCCAATCGGCGAACCCGCCGAATATGTCATCGAAGACCCCAAGGCTTTCATTGGCGGTCCCGACGATAAGGGTGTCTACCAGGTCGATGAGGGCTACCTGAAAGCCCACCAAATCTATCCCACTCAGCTCAAGACGATCGACTTCTTCACGGGTGCCTTCCGCATCGGATTCGGGATTGCTGGCGTTATTGCAGCCCTGATCGCCTGGCGAATGAAACTCAAGTCGTCGAACTAGGTCTCACCAGCAACAATTCGTCAAGCGTAGTAAGATGGACCTTATGAATAGGACGCTTTTCATAAGGTCTCTTCAGTTCGTGTGTGGGTTTGCTCTCGCTGGTCTCTCGATGGGCCAGGAAGTCGCGTTTTCGGATTACGTCCAACCACCCCGTGCCACCGAAATGTCGCACATATCGATGGACGGCACCCCCTTTTACAATGTGGGTGTCACGGCGTACAGCGTCGGCGTGAGCTTCAGCGATGCAGGAGGCTACATTGGGAAGGGAGTGCGCATGTACAACTGGCCCGCCAACGGCGACTCGGCCAATAACGGCACTGCGGGTTTAGGAACGCCCCTTTATGGGAACTTCAGTCGCCAATTTGAAACCGTGGACTTCGATTTTTGGTACAAGCCTGAAACGGGTGCGCCCAGCAAGTTTAGGATCGATGTCTACAACGGAACCTACTGGGAACTCGGATCGCCGGCAAACGGGGGGCTTGTCGTCCTCAATGGCACGGTTGGCCAATATAATCATTTCCGAACTCGACGCATCAACACAGCCTCGGACGGCTATGGCAACATCGTCAAACCCGGGGCGATTCGCATGATGGCGATCCAGAATTCGGATAACAACTATCCCGGCTTTGGCGGAACATACAATCAGTCGGCGGGTATCACCTTCGACGAAGTCCGTGTTTCGATGCCGAGACGCCTCAATGGGATGTACTTGGTCCGAGGAACTACGAACAAGGACCTCGGCTCTGTCACTTTCAATAACGTAGGGGGGCTGAAGCAATATAACAACTGGATTCGGAATCTTGGCAACGTGGACATCGTGAACGTGTACGGAACGACGTCGTTTGGCAACCTCACGACAACTGGATTTAGCTCGAATCTCATGCAGACCTACCTTGATAGCGGTGGAACGCGGCAGTTCAACTTATTCCGCCCAACGACCGATCTGAACGGTTCCGGCACGAACAGTTGGATCGGTGCGGGAGCCGTCGGCGATGGGGCAACTGATAAGTTCTTTGGATTGTTCGGCTTGGACTATCCGCCCAACAGTGCCGTGGTCTTGCGTCAAGTTGTGAACGGGGGCTCGTTCAACCACTACATACGAACCCTTGATAACAACAACGGGTACGCCGCTGAAACCCAGATATCGCTTGGCGGGGAGGATGTGGTCGCCGTCGCCGACGTCAACGGCGATGCGATGGACGACATCATCACACGCAAGAATAATGTCCTTTATGTCCGACTTTGGACTGGCAAGACCAACTCCTGGCCCTTCGTGGTGCCGACCTTCGCGGCTCCGACGGTGCTGACGAACAACGGCTACCTGAAGGTGATCGCGGTTGGCGACATCAACGACGACGGTATCGACGATCTTCTTCTTTCCGATGCCGCTTCGGGAGATGTCTTCACCCTCATGAACTACCCTTCTGGAACGGTTCTGAAGTGGGTTTTCCAACTGAATGCCTCGCAACACGAGAAGATTTATGCGCTGGCCGATGCCGATAACGACGGCTTGCCGGAAATCTACTCGACCCGTCAGCGACCGGGTGACAACGCGGGTGAGATTGACATCCGCAAGATGTCTTCCACCGGTAATGCCATGCTATCGATCGGTAGTGCCGGCACCTTCAACTACTCCCTCTACACGCCGTGTGCGATTGGTGATATCAACGGTGACGGCTCGGCTGACGTCGCGATGATCAAGAGCGATGCACCTTACTACAGCATCGTCACGTTCTTGGTCGACCCAGTCAACCGTGCAGCTTTGCGGGCACCGCAGTGGATCTGCAACGCCAATACGCCGCTGGTTCGCCCGATCTACTCGTACGGCTCGAACTTCTAAGTTCGCCTAATGGGCGGAGGCTGACAAGTCTCCGCCCACCTAAATTACTTCTTCGGGTGGCTCTTAAAGAAAGCCCAAATCTCTTTGATCGCGTCCACGCCGCTCGCCGTCTCACGGCCATTCGATAGGTGTGCGCCGGGAATCTCGTGGGTTCCATTGAGGGTGCTGATCAGCCGAACCTCGGTCCCACTCTTCCCGTTCTTATAGTCCGTCAGGGTCGCATAGTCCTTCACAAAGTCGGTCACCGTCGGCGTTGGGTTGCATCCATCCTGCTGAGCCCACCACTTGGCTCCGTCCTCCGCACCCGTGCACTGCAGAAGCGACTGGGCGCCCGGCTTGTAGGCCACCATAGGGTCCTTTTCGCCGTGGATCATCAGGACCGAAATCGGGTTCTTTGGAGTAGGCACTTCCTTGATAGAAGTCGTCGCCTTCGGAATGCCGATCGTGCCCGCAATCCCCGCCACCGCCGCCAGCCGGTCGGACATCAGCCCGCCCAAGTAGTAGGCCATCATCGCCCCGTTCGAGTGGCCAAACACGTACTCTCGCTTCTTATCCGTCGTGAACTCCGTGTCGATGTTGTCGAGAATCTTGGTAATGAAATCAGTGTCGCTCGTCGTGCCTGCCATCGCGAAGAAGCCGGTATTCCACCCGCGCATGTTGGTCGATAGGCCATTCGGAATCGCGCAGATAAAGCCTTCTTGGTCGGCCACGTCTTCGATTCCCGTCACCGACGAGAAGTAGTTCATATTGCCCGAAAGGCCATGCAGGGCGATCACGACTGGTGTGCGCATGCCCGGTTTGTAGCCCTTGGGAATCCGCAGAATATACTCGCGCTCAGTCCCGTTGATCGTCACTTTGTCGACATAATGCCCCGGTCCGCGCTCGGTTTGAGCGGGACTGCACGAGGCGGCCAAGAGAATTCCGAGAGGGACCCAACGCAACAACATACATTAGATACTGACGCATAAACCAGCGGGGAGGTCTGCAAATAAAATGGCGGCCGCTGCTTGGGCTTAGCGACCGCCGCGAGGGATATGGGAGGTTTTCCTTGCTAGCTCTCTTTTACTGGAGCCTTACACTCTTTTTAACGTTCGGGTAATCATTCCGGTTCCATCAATTTCGAATCTGTCAAAATCCTAATGTGAGCAGTAATTTAGGTATTCCAACCCGCGAGAACGACTACGCTGGTTGGTACAACGAATTGGTAATTAAGGCTGATCTCGTCGATCAGTCCCCGGTCCGTGGGTGCATGGTCATCAAGCCCCATGGCTTCGCCATGTGGGAGCTGATGCAGCGCGCGCTCGACGACATGATCAAAGAAACCGGACACTCCAACGCCTACTTCCCTCTGCTCATCCCCAAGTCGTTTTTCGATAAGGAGGCCGACCATGTGGACGGCTTCGCCAAGGAGTGCGCGGTTGTAACCCACCATCGGCTGAAAAAGGATCCGAATGGAAAAGACTTGATTCCGGACCCGGAAGCCGAGTTGGAGGAGCCGTTCATTATCCGCCCGACAAGCGAAACCATCATCTGGAACAGCTACAAGAAGTGGATTCAGAGCTACCGTGACCTGCCGATCCTCATCAATCAATGGGCGAACGTCATGCGATGGGAGCTTCGTACCCGTGCGTTCCTGCGGAGCGCAGAGTTCTTGTGGCAAGAAGGCCACACGGCCCATGCCACGTTCGAGGAGGCGGAAGAAGAGTCACTCAACATCCTGCACAACGTGTACGCCAAGTTCGCTGAAGAGTGGATGGCAGTTCCGGTGTTTCGGGGACTCAAGACCGAGAACGAGAAGTTCGCTGGTGCCGATCACTCGTACTGCATTGAGGCGATGACGCAGGATCGCCGAGCGATCCAAGCCGGAACCTCGCACCACTTGGGGCAAAACTTTGCCAAGGCGTTCGACGTGCAGTTCCAGAGCGCGGAAGGCAAGCTTGAGTACGTTTACGCGACTTCATGGGGTGTCTCCACCCGTTTGATGGGCACGCTCATCATGGCGCACAGCGACGACAAAGGTCTGGTCTGCCCACCTAAGCTCGCTCCGATTCAGGTCGTGTTCGTGCCAATGGGTAAGAACGAAGTCCTCGAACAGACCACCTCGGTTGCTAAAGATCTTGCCGCTCAGATGAAGGCACGCGGTCTGCGAGTCAAAGTCGACGACCGCGCCAAGGAGTCTCCTGGCTTCAAAGCCAAGCATTGGGAAATGCGGGGCGTCTGTGTCCGCGTCGATGTGGGCGGTCGCGAACTCGAGGCAGGTGAACTCGGCGTCGCTCGTCGCGATAATGACGAGAAGACGATGGTCGCCATCGAAAAGATCGTCGACTACGTCGTCGGCCTTATGCCGACCATCCAACAGGACCTCTTCGACCGAGCCAAGACGTTCATGCTCGAAAACACCATCCGCATCGACACCTGGGAGGATTTCCAGAAGCAGTTCGACGGCGAAGGTGGCGGCGGCTTTGTGCTCGCCCACTGGGACGGCACAACCGAAACCGAAGAAAAGATCAGCGACCTCACAAAGGCGACCATTCGGTGCATCCCGCTTGAGCCGCTCGATCCGTCCGATAACCAGCCGGGCCAGTGCGTCATGACCGGCAAGCCGAGTAAGCAGCGTGTGATCTTCGCGAAGGCTTACTAAGAAGTTGCGGGGGCCGCCATCGGCTGGCTCCCACTTTCATACGCCTTGAGCTCTTCGATCTTTTCCATGACCGACCGCTTTTTGATTCCGCCGAAGGAACGCGGTGCAATGCCGTACCGCTTGATTTCCCCTAAAGCGAGGTACTGAAGGATTGCGATCACGAGAAGGCCAAGGAGGATGGAGATGAATCCTAGGAAGAGGCCAACGCCAGATGCCCACCCTTGGCCATATCCAATATCTGCACCGGCTCGTGCTCCCAAGTAAAAGGCACCGATATACGAGATGATTCCTGCCACCATGAGCGCTACCCCAAGAGCTGTGAGCGATCCCTGAGGAGTTGAGCTTGCGACTCCGCCCAACAAGCAAAGAATGGACAGACAAAGGGCCAAGAACGCATAGGACATTCCGTGATATCCGCGAAAGAGTCGCCACAGCTTTTCGCTGGTTCCATAGACCTGTTGCGCGTACCCCGCTCGCGGGTAGGACGCGAAGACTGGCGGCGGCGTAGGCGGCTGAGAAGGTTCGGACATCGAAGCTTATTTTATAGCGGATTCCAAGTTTTTCCTACACTCCATCTGCCAGGTCGGAAGTGGAATGTCGGAGCCGTCCTCAGATCAACGAATACCTCGCTGCCCACGGCTAGTGCGGTCCGCTGATCTCGCCGATCACGCCATCCATTCGGAAGCGAAGCTCGCCGTCTTCAACAAAAGGAATTCCGCAGGGGCCGCCCGACCCGTCGATAAACATAATGTTTTCTACTTTTGTCCCGTCCATGCGATAGACCGGGTCGTAGTAGTGAGCCACTCGATCCGCCTGACCTTCGATGTAATGTCCCACGATGATTCGGCGGAAGCGGTCCTTGGAGTGGTTCGGTCCCGAGCCGTGGACCAGAGACCCGTTGAAGAAAAGTACGTCGCCCTTCTTCATAATCACGTTCATTGGCTCAATCGGTAGATTGATTCGGTCGGTGGTGAAGCTTTGGCTCATCTCGGCCGACTCAGGGCACACCATCGGCATATCGTGAGTGCCCGGAAGTACCTGCAGGCATCCGTTCTCCTCGTCGATGTCCTCTAGGGCCACCCACGCCGCCATGCAGGTACCCGGGTCAGCCTTCAAGTAGCGATTGTCCTGATGAAGCGCCTGTCCTCGGGCTCCCGGAGGCTTGAAGTAAACCATCGTCTGCACCGCCAATGGCGATCGATCATAGAATGACGACAGGTACTCGTTGATGCGTGCATCGACCATGAAGTCAAACGCCACTTTGTCGCCTCGATGCGGCTGCAGCAGGCGTGGATACCGCTTCAGCGGGTCGGGATGGTTCACATCGACCCCGCCTTCGGCCCATCCATCGCCGCCTCGCTCCACCATGTCGGTGAAGTACGTGCGCCAAAAGTCGCATTCGGCTTCGGTAAACAAGCCTTCGACCAATAGATATCCGTTGGATCGGTAAAAATCTCGCGCGGTTTCGGCAACAGCTGCACTCATCATCGCTTGCTCGCTAACAGCCATATTACATCGTTTCCCTGCGCAAAGGCATCGAGTCCCTACGATCTAAGAAAAATGCGTGATTGGACCTAATTCCCCCGCGATATTGGAAATGTGTGTTAACATAACCACGACGTTCAGTTCTGAGCGATCATTTGGTGTTTGTTTACATCTGGAAGGAATCATTATGCGGCGGGCATTTACCTTAATTGAACTTCTCGTAGTCATCGCGATCATCGCCATTTTGGCGGCTATCCTGTTCCCGGTTTTCGCTCAGGCAAAAGAAGCGGCCAAGAAGACCGCTTGTCTCAGCAATAACAAGCAGATCGGCATCGGTCTTTACATGTACGTCAGCGACAACGACGACACGCTGCCCATGGCCAACTACCCATCCACCTACGTGGGGCCGCCCTGGACGGTCTTTGCGTTTCACAACGGCGCCGGTAATTCGGAGCTTTGTTGGGCCGATCTTCTGCAGCCGTACACCAAGAACATTCAGATCTTCAAGTGTCCGACCGACGACGCCCCGGCTCATAACAGCTCCGGCGTAACCGTTCCGGGATCGAAGCTCTCCTACGCGCTCAATTACTACTTCTATCGCCAGCCGAACGGAGTTTCGAACTTCTCCCTGACCGGCGGCAACATGGGGGCGATCACCGCTCCTGCGAATAAGATCTTCATCGCAGAAACAGGAGTCGATTCGACCGGCGCGATCCGTGAGATCGTTCGACCGGACCGCGACGCTGGTATGCACCGACACATGAATGGTGCGAACTACGTGATGGCCGACACCCACGCGAAGTACCACGTCGAGCCCAAGTGGTGGGCCACCATCCCGAGTTCTGTGTGGGGCAACCCGGATGTCGCTCAGGATCAGCCCTGCCCGCAGTGGTTCCCGTGGGTCGATACCTCCGACGAAAAGTGGTAAGCCTCGGCTGACCAAGCAAAAGAAAAGCCCCTTCGAAACTCGAAGGGGCTTTTCCATTTTGGAATGACGCTTACTTGTCTTTGTCGCCGTCGAACTTGATGTCGGTTCCCGGCATCAGTCGCGCACCGGTGATGCCGTTCGATCCCTTCTTCTTCGCGTTGTTGCTGAAGCCGAGGAAGCCAACGCCGGTAATGGTCGCCTTCTCATTGATATCTTTCTTTTCCGAAGTCGGATGGTACTTCTCTTCGAGGGCTTTGCGGGTGGCCGTGATCTGGCCCACGAAAGGACTGCCGGCGCAGGTCTTCGGGTCCGGCACTTCGACGACTGACTGGCCTCCGCTATCGCCGCGCAGAACCATGTAGTAGTCGCCGTCCTTCTTGAGCTCGATACTTTCGACCGTCGCCTTCACGCGCCAAACCGAGGTTTCGAAAGGAGCCTGTCGGGTGCCGAGTTCACCATCCGGCTTGTTCTTGACCAAATCTTCGATGGTTGTGTCCTTCACCGATTGATCGATGCTGGCCGCGTCGGCGTCCGTCGTCGCCTTCACCGATCGACGCGCCTTCTGGGCGTCGGTGACCGCAGGAGCCGGAGTATTGGCCGAAGCAACTGGAGTCTCCTTGTGACAGCCAACTAAAGAAATACCAACAACGATGCCCGCCGTGATCGAAAAACCGGTCGTCGAGAACCGAACCAAGTGGCGCATAATGCAATATGTTAGCCGAATTGACGGCTCCGCGGTGATATGAAATTTGGGAGAGCGTTCACACTAGTAGAACTACTGGTCGTCATTACGATCATTGCTGTATTGGCCGCGATCCTCTTTCCTGTGTTCTCTCGCGCAAAAGCTGCCGCCAAGACCACCGATTGCCTGGCGAAGAACAACCAGCTTCTCAAGGCGACAATGTTGTACGTCACCGATAGCGATGGCCACTATCCGCAGTCGCGAAAATCGACTGGTGCCCCTTGGGTGGACGATGCCAGTGGCTCCCTGGAGGAGCCGGATTACGGCTCAATTTTCCCTTTGCTAAACCCCTACATCGGGGCAAAATTCACCGATCTATCGTGTCCCGAAGACCCCGATCCGAAAGGAATTGTCTGCCAAAGCATCAATCCCGACGTTCCAAACTTGGCGTCTTACATCTACAACGGCAACTTCGCTTTTGGCCTGAACGAATCGAGCGTCGATCGGTCCTCGCAAACCGTCATCTACGCGGAGCGAAGATCGAACGTTGTCGACGGCATTGAGCCGTTCTGCAACTACATGTACCGACCCTGGTTCAATCAATCGAACCCGCAAGCTCCCGAGGATGACATGGATGCGACCGCCGGCGCGGTGGCAACCCAGCGTCACAATGGGCATTCCATTTTCGGATTTGTGGACGGCCACACCAAGAATCTCGCCTGGGCCCAAACTTTTGACCTAGCCGCCAACGTGAATCTTCACAAAGTTCAGGACTAGGCGAAGTACAATCGGCGCATTATGACGACTTGGCAAGTCCATTTCCACGCAGCATTGCCGCGATTGGGACATCGAAATTGGATCGTCATCTCCGACGCTGCCTACCCCCAGCAGGCGGGCAAGGGAGTTGAGGTCATCCTCGCTGACGTGGCCGTCGATGACTGCCTCAAGTACGTCCTCAAGTCCATCGAAGAAGCCGGGCACATCACCCCGAAAGTCTTGCTCGACACCGAACTCAGCGTCCTGACCGACGACCTCTGCCCAGGGGTGACCGCCCTGCGCGACAGCATCCAGTTCGAAGCAAGTTCGCTACCGGTAGACATGGCCGCCCACGACATTATTTTGGAGAAGATCAATATGGAAGGGGCCGACTACTCGGTCCTGGTCATCAAGACCACCACGATGATTCCCTACACGTCCGTCTTTCTCCGACTCGAATGCGGCTATTGGGACAAAGACCGCGAGGCAATCATGCGGGGCCGTCTGTGAGCATTCCTTACCGGACACTCTCGTCCGGTGCCCAGATGCCGGCGCTTGGACTTGGCACTTTCGGCTCCGACAATTACGACGCCAACACCGTGGCTCGCGCCGTCATCGAGGGCGCCGAGATCGGTTATCGACACTTCGACTGCGCCGAGGTCTACGGAAATGAAGCCGAAATTGGGCAATCCCTGAAGTCCATCCAGAAATCCGGAATTGCCCGAGAAGACATGTGGGTGACCAGCAAGGTCTGGAACAACCATCACGACGATCCTGTTTCCGCCTGCGAAAATTCGCTCCGCAACCTCGGCCTCGACTACCTGGACCTGTATCTCATCCACTGGCCGTTTCCCAATCATCACGAAAAAGGCGTCGATGTCAATTCTCGCGATCCTCACGCGGTTCCCTTCAGCCTCGACCGCTACATGGATACTTGGAGCCTCCTCGAAGAGCTTTACCACCGTGGCCTGGTGCGCCACATTGGAACGTCCAACATGACGATCTCCAAGCTGACGGCCGTGCTCCAAAGCGCTGAGATCAAGCCCCACGCCAACGAGATGGAGATTCATCCTCATTTCCAGCAACCGGACCTGTTCGACTATTGCGTTGCAAACCAAATCGTCCCGATCGGCTACTCGCCCATCGGCTCACCCAGCCGCCCCGAGCGCGACCGAACTCCCGAGGACACCGTCGATATCGAAGAACCGGCCATCCTGGCCGCGGCCAACCGACTCGGCGTTCACCCTGCCGTGGTTTGCGTTTTGTGGCAGGTCCAACGCGGCTCGGTTCCCATCCCATTTTCCGTCAAGCGGCCCCAGATGCAGGCAACCTTCGATGCTGTCAGCGACCTAACGCTCATGGACGAAGAAATGGAAGCCATCGCCTGGGCAGACCGCGGTTGTCGCTTGATCAAGGGTCAAGTCTTCCTTTGGCCCGAAGCAAACGACTGGCCCGACCTCTGGGCCTAGCTTTATCGACCAATCGATTCTCCCTCGGTGGCCGAGGGAAGGGTTCGCGATAGGTCTTGCCCCAAAGGCAAGACCGAAGTGGATGTGAGCGTAGCGAACTGGTGGGAGTAGCCAGAATCTAGTGCTGCTCTGCAATCAGATTCGCAATCAGCGCCGTCCACCCCGTCTGGTGGTTCGCCCCACAACCTCGCCCCGTATCGCCGTCAAAGTACTCATAGAACAGCAGGTAATCCAGGTTAGCCTTCGAAAACTCATCTGGCTGCGCCGGACGAACGCCTTTGCGAGTTGGCTCGTAAAGCGAGATCAAGCGGCGGCTCAGGAGGTCGGCCAATTCGCCCACGCGAGTGCCATCCGCCGCTTCATCCAGCGCAATCCGAAAATCGTCGCCCCACGAGATATGGTGCTGACGCAACGCCTCGACGAGCAGATAGTTGATCGGCATCCATACCGGACCCCGCCAGTTCGAGTTGCCCCCGAAGACTCCCGTTCTCGACTCGCCCGGTTCGTAGTCAATCCGATGCTGAATCCCTTCGATGTCCTTCTCATAAGGTCGATTTCGATAATACTTCGAGAGCCCACGAACCCCGTGCGGGCTCAGAAATTCATCTTCATTGAAGACCTTCGAGAGGATGCGCACGACCCGCTCCTTCGGCACGAGTGAAAGGTAGCTGAGCCGCTTGCTTCCTGCATCCAGCGTCTGGTGGAATGCATCCGCTAGGTCGGGTCGGTGTCGCACGAACCATTGCACGCGCTCCTTGAATCCTTCCAGCGTCGCAATCTGCTCGGCCGGAATCGCCGCAATCGCAAAGAGCGGAATAATGCCGACGATCGAACGGACTTTGATGAGTTCCGTGCTTGACGGATATCGCAGGATATCGTAGTAAAAGCCGTCCTCGTCGTCCCACATCCCACTAGAATTCAGCGCGTTGGCGATATACAGAAAATGCTCGAAGAACTTTGAAGCCACATCAGCATACGAGTCGTCATGCTGACAAAGCTCCAGCGCAATCGACAGCATGTTCAGGCAGTACATGCCCATCCAACTCGTGCCGTCGGATTGCTCTAGAATCTCGCCGTTCGGCAGTTGGGTGTTGCGGTCGAACAGGCCGATGTTGTCGAGTCCGAGGAACCCGCCTTCAAACAGGTTGTTGTCCAACTGGTCCTTCCGGTTGATCCACCACGTGAAGTTGAGCAGGAGCTTATGGAAGGCTCGCTCGAGGAATTCGTAGTCGCTCTCGCCCGTCCGCTCTCGCAAATCGCGGAAGATCTTCAGGGCCGCCCAGGCGTGAACCGGCGGGTTCACATCGGAGAACGCCCACTCGTATGCCGGAATCTGTCCGTTCGGGTGCATATACCACTCGCGCATCAGCAGGAGTAGTTGATCCTTGGCAAAGTCTGGGTCGACCAGCGACGCCGTGACGCAGTGGAACGCCAAGTCCCACGCCGCAAACCACGGGTACTCCCACCCGTCCGGCATCAAAATAATGTCCTTCGCGTGGAGGTGCTTCCACCCGAAGTTGCGCGTCGCGTGTCCAGGCGGTGGTGCGGGCTGATTGTCGTCTCCCGCCGCCCATCGGTCCCAGTCGAAGTAGTAATACTGCCGCGACCACAGGAGCCCGGCAATCGCCCGTCGCAGGATCAGTGACTTCTGCTTCTCCTTCAGGGCCATTGCCTGATAGAACGCGTCGGCCTCGCTGGCCCGCGTTTCTACCACCGAGCTCCATTCACCATCTGGCAGGGCGCAGCCCTCGCAAGCCATATAGGCGTATAAGTCCTTCGTTTCACCCGGCCCAAGCTCAAGGGTGATGACTCCGCACGCCTTGGTCCCAACCTGCTTGGGGTTGACCGCCTCCTTTTCGCCGTGAATCAGATACCGGTGAAAGGCGTCCTTGACATACGGACTCTTGTTCGGTCCGCCAAAGATCAGCGCAGTGTTCGTCTCGTTCTCGGTAAACAAGAATTCGCTTGCTTCGGGAATTTCGAGTTGGACCTTTCCGTAACGATCCGAATTGGCGATCAGCGTCTTGTCGCCTTCCAGGACAATCGACGGACGTTCGGCCCCGTCGCGCCAAGACCACTTGTTACGGAACCACAGGTGCGGCAAGACCCAAATCTTGGCTTTCTCGGGACCCTTGTTCGTCACCCTCGTCCGCGCGATGGTCGAAAACTCGTCCACCTTGGCGTACGTCACTTCGATCTCGAAGTACCGGTCGTCCTTTAGCACGCCGGTGTCGGCTAGCTCGTACTCCCCCGCGTGGACTCCGATCTTCGCGTTGGTCTTGACTAGGTCCTCGTACGGATACGCCGCCTGCGGATAAATGTAAACCATCCGCATGTACGAACTCGTCGGCGTTCCATCCAGGTGGTAGTAAAGCTCCTTGACGTCCTCGCCGTGGTTCCCCTCGGGGTTGGTCAGGCCGAAATACCGCTCCTTCAGGATTGGATCGTGGCCGTTCCAAAACGCCCACGCCAAGATGACTTCACAGTGCCTGTCGCACCATCCGGCGATGCCGTCTTCGCCCCACCGGTACGCCCGCGACCGGGCCTGGTCGTGCGGGAAATACTGCCAGGCGTTACCGTCCGCCGAGTAGTCCTCCCGCACGGTGCCCCAGTGCCGATCCGACAGGAAGGTGCCCCACCGGTACCAGTGGCCGATTCCTTCCTTCTGGTCTTGTAGCCGCTGATGTTCCGGGGTGCTCATATGGTTTGTCTCCTATCCGCCGCTGGCAAATCCTTCGCAGAGCGTCATGCCGCCGTCGACGAAAATCGTGGTGCCCACTACGTAGTCGCTTGCGTCCGAAGCTAGCCAAACCGCGGCTTGACCGATGTCGTCCGGCAGGCCGACGCGGTTGTAGGGAATCAGGTCCAGGAGCTTGGCTTCCGCCGCATCCGTGTCCCATGCCGGTCGATTGATCGGCGTGGCGATCGCTCCCGGCGCGATGGAGTTAACGCGAATCAGCCGGTCCGAGACCTCCTGAGCGATCGACTGCATCATCAGCTTGACGCCGCCCTTCGAAGCCGCGTAGTTGGCGTGTCCCGCCCACGGAATCACTTCGTGAACCGAGCTCATGCAGATGATCTTGCCCAGCGCTTTGCTGACCTCGCGCATGCCGCGCCGTTCGAACTCTCGAACGGCTTCCCGAATGCAGAGGAACTGCCCTCGTAGATTGACGTTCATGACCAGATCCCATTGCGCGACCGTCATATTCTCGATCTTGCTGTCCTGCTGAAGGCCCGCGTTCGGAACCAGAATATCGAGCGTTCCGAATTCCTTCACGCAGGTTTGCACCATCGCAATGACCTGCTCTTCGTTGCTCACATCGGCCATCACGCTGATCGCCTTTCCACCCGACTGATTGATATCGGAAGCGATGGCGTCTGCCGCCTCGGGGTTGCGCACGTAGTTGATGGCGACAGCCGCGCCAGCGGCGGCCAAGTGGCGGACGCACCCTTCGCCGATACCCGAGTTCGCACCGGTGACGAGCGCGTTCTGGCCCTTCAACGGTTGATGGGGGTACATGGCAACAAGCTCTTTTTGCCTATTTAGGTCATAGGTTGGGAGGACCATAATACTGTCAATAATAGCTTGCCGGGACCGGCTAGCACAGTAGGGTTCTACGATTTATTCATCAGTTTCGTGATGATTTCGTCCGTATCGTACACGCACCCACCCCAAAGTCCCCCGCTGGCAGTGACCATTGCCGCCCAAAGGCGCGTGTCGTCGGGAAGCAAAGGATGGGGTTTCAGACCGCTGTCTGGGGTTCGTTTTGAAAAGTCAGGGTCGTCGATCAAGTCGACCGTCGCTTCCATCGTTTTGGTGTTGACCACGATGCGAATCGTGTCTCCGTCTCGAACTTTGCCGATCGGTCCGCCTGCCAATGCCTCGGGTCCAACATGGCCAACGCACGCCCCCGTGCTAACGCCCGAAAACCGTGCATCGGTGATCAGGGCGACCTCCTTCCCAAAGGGCAGATACTTCAGGGCGCTGGTCAGTTGGTAGGTCTCCTCCATGCCCGTTCCCAGCGGTCCACAACAGGTCAACACCAAGATGTCGCCCGCCACAATCTCGCCCCGCTTGATCGCTTCGATGGCCTTGGATTCTTCCGTAAATACCTTCGCAGGTCCGGTCTTTCGGTACACGCCGTCGCCATCCAAGAGCGAAGAGTCGATGGCCGTCGCCTTGATGACGCTGCCCTGAGGGGCCAAATTCCCGACCGGAAAGCAGACCGTGCTCGTCAGTCCCTTCGCCCTCGCTTGCTCGGGCGACGAAATCACGTCGTCGGGGTCGACGCCATCTTGCTCCCGCAAGATCGCCTTGAGCCGTGCCCGCCTCTCCGACTGCTCCCACTCGTCCAAGTTTTCGTCGAGCGTTCGCCCATTGATCGTCATCGCCGACCCATGCAAGAGTCTGAGGTCCCGCAAATGGAGCATCACCTCGGGCACGCCGCCCGCCAAGTACATCCGCACCGTTGGGTGGTCATTGGGGCCATTTGGCAAGACATCGACCAATCGCGGTACTGCTCGGTTGACTCGAATCCAGTCCTCGACCGTTGGGCGAGGTAGCCCCGCCGCGTGGGCAATCGCGGGAATATGGATCAGAAGATTGGTGGACCCGCCGCATGCGGCGTGAACCAGCATCGCATTCTCAATCGCTTCGGAGGTCACGATGTCTCGAACCGGAATTCCGTTCTTTCGAATCTCGCAGGCGGTTCGCGTGGCGACGTCCAGCCAGATCGGCTGTCCGCTTGGTGCCAGCGCGGCGTGTGGAACCGTCAAGCCCAAAGCCTCGGCGACCGCCTGAGCCGTCGCTGCCGTTCCAAAGAATTGGCACCCTCCGCCCGGCGTCGCACACGCTCGACATCCAGCTTCCGCTGCTTCCTTTAGCGAGATCAGTCCGTGCGAGAAACGCGCGCCGATCGACTGAATCTTTCCCGCGTCCTCTCCATGGTCCGGCGGGAGCGTCACTCCGCCCGGCACCAAGGCGCACGGCAGATCGCCCATCGCTGCCAGCGCCATCATCATGGCTGGAAGCCCTTTGTCGCACGTCGCCACTCCGAGTACACCTTTCCTAGTCGGCAAAGATCGGATCAGACGTCGCAGAACCATTGCTGCGTCGTTGCGATAGGGAAGTGAATCGAACATGCCAACCGTCCCCTGCGTTCGACCGTCGCACGGGTCAGAAACGAACCCCGCAAACGGAATCGCACCTTGCCGGGTCAACTCCTCGGCGCATTCGCGAACCTGCAGACCTACTTCCCAATGCCCAGTGTGGTAGCCGAGGGCGATCGGCTTTCCGTCTTCACCGCGCAGTCCGCCAAGGGTCGAAAGAATGAGGTACTCATCGCCGACGACTTTGGACGCCTCCCACCCCATGCCCGCATTTTGCGAAAGGCCGAAGAGGTCGCCCGAAGGGCGGTTCAAAAGCATTTCTTCGGTGAGTGGTAGCTGGCCGCTCGGGCCGGCCGCCCGCGTCGCTACGTCATAGATGTCTCGCGATGACACAAACGCAGTTTAGCCAACCTTGTTCGCAAGCGTAAGCTCGCCGATGCGAATGATGACGTGGTCGCCGACTTCGAGTGTGAAAGGTGCGGCGGGAACGATCCCCGTGCCCGTCATCAGAAAAACGCCATCCGGGAACGACATTTCGCGAAAAAGGAAGCTCACCAACTCATTCAGTTCCCGCTTCATCTGCGAAAGGTCGGTTCGATCCTCGAAAATGCACTCGTCCCCTCGCCAAATCTCCATCTCGATTGGAAGGAATTCGATGTCTTTTGCGCTTGCGACCACGATCCCCGGTCCGAGTGCGCACGATCCGTCGTACATCTTCGCTTGGGGAAGGTAGAGCGGATTCTCGCCCTCGATCGATCGCGACGAGACGTCGTTGCCGATGGTGTAGCCAATGATCTGGCCTTTGGCGTTGATCACCAAAGTCAGTTCCGGCTCCGGCACGTTCCACTCGCTGTCTTTTCGAATGCGGATCGGGTCTCCGTCACCAACCACGCGCCAACCGACGGACTTGAAGAAAAGCTCTGGCCTTTCGGCCGTATAGACCGTGGAGTAGACGTCGGAACTAGAAGATTCCGCCTCTCGCTCAACCCGGCTTCGGAGGTAGGTAACTCCGCTCGCCCACACTTCCTGATGCGGCTCGATGGGCGCAACGCGGTCCTGGGTTCGCTCGTGAGGGCTCTCCAGAAGTAGGCTGTTCATCTCCTTAGCATCCATCTGGAGGAGGTCGATGAGGGTGGTTTCGGTCGGTAGCGCGTGGCCATCGACACACCAAACAATGCCTTCTCGAGAGGCATGCCGAGTCAATAGCATTCCCCTATCTTACAGGCCCAATTTTGCCTTGATCCTAATTCTCAGGCTCAAAAGGTGTACAGGAACCGTCATTTTAGGTTCAAAACCCTTGAAAATCGTCCGCTCCGAAAAAAGTCTATTAATGTCTCCTCGCTGGCCGAGAGAGCTGTGGGCTTGTGAATAGCGAACCTGTTCACAACTGATCGATGGTCCTTCCCGTCGCAATCGAATAGCCATCTAGGCGAACGTCATGAGCCGATGCGTATTCGTCCTGAAGCTTTTGCAGAAACCACCGCTCGCACTCGCGGTACAGTCGCCAAGCTCCACGGAGCTTCCTCCCAATCAACTCGAACTCTAAGTACCCACTCTCGAGCCCGGTCCACAAAGCCTCGTCGGGTGAAATCGACGGGGAACCCAAAGGAGCAATCAAACCGGCATCCCACATCAGCAGTGGCCCCGCTCCATATCGTTGCGGCTGAATCCGACCTTCGAAATCCAGTAGCGACTTTGCGTGGTCGCGCATCGGAAGGGCCAGCCGCCGAATCAAAGGGTTGGTGCTCGGCCCCTTGGGAATCACAAAGTCCCGCAAAGCGTTACCAAGCTCAAAACGAAAGTCGTAGTGCAGAGTCGTCGCCTGATGCAGATGGACCACGAACCGCCGGGGCGGCTCTAACCGGGAAGACGAAGTGAATGGATGCTTTGGCCGACAACCTCTCGGGCGCTGAGTGAGAGTCTCGTTCATTTATATAGTGTACAAAATTCTACTATTAATGACAAGGGCGCTGATTCGCAATCTAGGCGCGTCACGGGTACAAACCGACGTCCCTATTTTCGGCGATAAGCTCAAAGCCTCTAAACATTATTAGTAGACTTATATATACTATTTTCATGAAAATTCTCACGTGCGCCCGAGAATGGACAAAGCAAACGATCAGCGACCTTACTGAAACCAGCCGTCAGGGCTACGTGCCCTGATGTCCAAGTCGAAATTCATTCTTTGGATCGAGCTGGCGCACTTCTATGTTCGAAATGAAAACCCGAATCTGCCCGAGGTCATCGTTCGCGATGACGTTGTTCTGGATACCAACGATCTAGCCAAAGACCGAGGTGTCACCATCGGCATGCCCGTCAAGCAGGCTAAAGCGATTCTAAAAGAAGGCGTCTTTCTGCCGTGGGAGAGTGAGCGCTATGCCTCCAAGCAGTCCGCCTGGATGGATGAATGTATTGCCTTTTCCGACGTGATTGAACCTGCCGACCAGCATGCGCTATGGATCGACCTCTCGCAACACCCCGAGCCATTCGAAGTTGCAGAAACGCTGATCCGGCACCTGAGCCATCAAACCGACCATGTGGTCTTATCGGGTATTGCCCAGGCAAAATGGATTGCTCGTCTTGCCGCTCGTTGTGGGACTGGCCCCTCACCCCTCACTGACCCGAAAGGCTTCCTCTCTGAGCTTTCCGTGCATCATCTCGTCCCTGCCGCGCTTGAACACCGTCAGCGACTGCATTTCCTTGGCTATGCGAAGATTGGGAGGGTTGCCGCTATCCCATTCGATGTACTTCAGGAGCAATTTGGCGAGGACGCATACCAAATTGCCCGCGCCGCCGAAGGAACGTTAAGTGACGAGGTCGAAGCTAGCTATCCTCCAAAGTCTTGTTTGGCGAAGTTTACATTTGAGGGTGTCGCCGATACGGAAGAGGTTCTGCAAAACGGTCTCGCAAAGCTCGCGCAGGAGCTAGGTGATCGCCTTGATCGGCAAAGCCAGCAAGGGAACGCGATGACGGCCACGCTTGAATTTGAGGAGAAACCGCCCCTCACACTCCAGCGAACCTTTTCTAAGCCGTACCAGGATGCCAGATCGGTTTACATATGCTTGAATCTTCTCCTGGGTGATGCCCTCGAAACCCCCATCACCGTCGTTCACGCCGCACTGACCGAACTCTGCAAAACAGGAGCCGTCCAGGAGTCGTTCCTCGATGCCGCCAGTTCTCGCCTACCCCGTAAGTTCGAATCAAGCCTCCGACGGATTCGAGCGGTCTTTGGCGATCGGTCGGTGCAAAGAGGACAAGAAATTCAACTGCCGCGACGCGTCCGCGTCTTGCGCGAATGGAAGCATGCGACGGGATGGCGATGAGGTCCTCGCGCATTGGCGAGAAATCGGACAGTGGTGGGAGCGTGAAAGCCCACTTGAGTATCGTCGATTCGTTGACTCAATGGGGACTATTCGGGAAGAGCATAACGCCTTTCAATATCGTCGAGAAGCCCGGACCCTCGAGCGCCTGAGCCAAATGATGCGGGTGCGCGACGAGAAGGTCGCGAAGGCAATGGGCTATGCCCCTGAGCCCAACTATCAATCATTCAAACACGATGATGTCGACCCAGAACCGTACGCACTCCTCTTCGCCCAAAGTGGCTGCGCTTTCGGGCGTTCGACCATGGCCGTGCAGGACATCTTTTCCTATGCCGAAACTCAAAGCTACGAAGCCACCCTCCTTGCCGATCCGTTCTCACTAGTAGGTGCCGTCGAGTTCGCCAAAGTTGCCCGCGAGCTTGAACGTAAACCGCTGATCGGGGCCGCGTTCGAAATGGAGGAAGGGGGCGAAATCGTCCTTGTCGCCCAAACCAAAGTCGGATATCGCAGCCTTTCGCGCCTCATTACCGCCTGCCACCAAGACGAGCCTCGCCTGTATCCGCTCTGCACTTGGGAGCGGTTGGAACGCCATTGTGAGGACCTTCTCTGCCTGACCGGAGGCGACAACGGGCCGATCAATCGCCTCATCACCAAAGACTGCGTGGACGATGCCGAAGCCTATCTTGATCGTTTTATCGGGCTGTACGGAGCCCACAAAGTTTTCGTTCAAATAGAACGCTGCTACCTTCCGTGGGAGATTCGCACCAACCGGATCCTCCTCGACCTCGCAGAAAGCCGAAAGCTCACTGCCGTTGCAGGCAATGGCGTTACCCACCATAATCCGGCCGATTTTCCCGCCCAGGACATGCTGGTCTGCATCGAAACCCTTTGCGGGATCGAGGAAATCGTGGGTCGAAAACCTCTTCGCACTCTTGGGCAACCGCCCATCGTCGAACGGCCGAGACGCGCGCTTAACGCCGAGCGATACCTCCGCTCCGCATCTCAGATGCGCGAGCTCTTTGCTGATCGACCGGACCTGCTAAATAACACCAAAAGACTCTCCGACCTCTGTGATGGTCACGTCTTGCCCACTCGTACCCAATTGCCCCAATTCGATGAGAACGAAGCCAAGAAGCTCCGTTCAATCGTCCGCGAGGAAAGCCGTGGACTCCCGCGCTGGCTCTCAAAGTCTACGCTCCCGAGAAAATGGCAACTGGAACTTGAACTGAAACGCATCATCGATCGCGGCTTCGCCGGACACTTTCTGGTCGCATGGGACATGTGCCGGTGGGCCAAATCCCAGGGCATCGTCTTCAGCGGGCGTGGGTCGGTGGTGGATTCCGCAGTCGCTTACTGCCTCGGACTTTCGCGCATCGATGCCTACGAGCATGATCTCCACTTTGATCGGTTCCTGCCTCCCGAGGACGATAGCAAGCGCCCAGATATCGATATTGACTTCGAAGCCCGTCGCCGGGACGATGTGAGGAACTACTTAGTGCAAAAATACGGACCGGAGCACGTCGCGACCGTTGGGGCCATTGGCACCTTCAACACGCGCGGCATCGTTCGCGAGGTTGGCAAAGTTCTTGGCATCCCGCCTGAAGACCTCAGTTATCTCGCCAAGCGCATCCACGGAAGTGTGAGCCCCGCCCGCATCGAAGCTGCCATTGAGGCCAAGCCGGAGTTGCGTAACAGCAACATTCCTCGCGAACGCTTTCATCTTGTTTTCGACCTTGCCAAGGTCCTCCAAGATATCCCGCGCAACCTCCGGGCGCACTCCTCCGGTGTCGTCATCTCGCGCGATCCCATAGCCGACACTGTGCCCGTCGTTCCGTCTGCCGTCGACGGTATACAGATTCTTCAATGGGACAAACGAAGCGCTAAGTATTACTTCGACAAATTCGACATTCTGTGCCTGCGCGGTAACGATGTGCTGTCGGACGCGATGGACCGGATTCAAGCCCATACACCGGATTTCTCTGTCTTCAACCTACCCCTTGATGACGAAAATGTGTATCGCACGATGCGTACTGGAGAACTCATCGGCGTTCCCCAATCCGCCTCGCCAGCAATGCGCCAAGCTCATATCCGCATCAAAACTAAGAACCTCAAGGAGGCTAGCCTCGTCCAGGCTGGGATTCGCCCCGGTGTTGGTGGCGCCGTCAAACTGAATGAACTTATCCTCCGTAAAAATGGCAAGAAGCCGGTCCCCGATACGCACCCTCTCCTGCAAAAAATCCTCGGCAACACATACGGACTCATCGTCTTCCAGGAGCAGGTTGACATGCTCCTGCAGGAATTCGGAGGCTACACCGCAGGACAAGCCGAGGAGATTCGCGAAGATATCTACAAAAAGCGACGCGAAAAGGATGTCCAGCGCATTCACGACGAGGTTCTTGGGCAATTCCTTGAACGCGGCCACTCGCCAGAGGTTGCCGAGCAGGTCTACAGCCTCGTCGCCCAGTTCCAAGGGTACGGCTTTGCCGAGGGCCACGCGCTTGCCTTTGCGGAGATATCTGTTCGCTCGATCTATTGCCAGCAGAACTACCCCACCGAGTACTTTGCCGCCCTCCTCGATGCTCAACCTGCTGGCTACTATGGCCCTTGCACTTTGGTCAATGAAGCTCGCAATCGTGGCGTCGTCATCCTGCCTCCCGACGTCAACGCCAGCAATCTCAAGTACCGAGTGGAGGATGTGATCGTGGACGGAAAGCCGAGACTAGCCCTCCCAAACAAAGGCATTCGGGTTGCGCTGTCGGAAATCATGAACGTCTCGAAAAAGCTTCTCGAACGCATCGTCGAGCATCGGCGAGGCTATCCCTATACTTCGTTTTACAACTTTGTTTCGCGGGTCCACCCCAACCGGGACGAGTTGGAATGGCTCATTCTCTCCGGCGCGCTGGACGATCTGCACTCCAACCGCCGAGCAATGTTATGGGCGATCCCCAAAGCCCTTCGCTATGCCAACAGCGTGCGAAAAATGAACGATACGCTACCGATCTTTCTGCCCGAACCCGAAATGCCGACGGATATCCAGGACTTCAATGTTCACGAAAAAGCGGTTCAGGAACGGCGTCTGTTGGGGCTCAACGTCAAGGCGCACCTGATGGCCTTCGAACGGGAAAAGGTGAAGTCAAAAGGCGGCATCACCTCGGCCGAGGCTAGCCGACTGCCCTCGGGAGAGAAGGCGATCGTGGTCGGCAACCCGATCCGGCTTCGATTTCCGCCGACCGAGAGCGGGAAGCGCGTGCTCTTTTTTGACCTGGAGGACGAAAGCGGCCTCCTCAACGTCACCTGCTTCGACGAAACCTACCAGCGCTACGGACATAACGTGATTTGTCACAAGTACGTCACCTTGCGAGGCGAAGCCCAGGATCGTGATGGGCACATCGCGTTTCTGGCCTCGCATATCTTTCCGTACCACGCTGAGATATACAAACACCTCCGAGAAGACGAGAGTCTGCCATTGCCGGTGGCTGATTTCCTGGTGACCTAAGCTAACTCTGCGGAGTCTCGCTGTCCAATTCTCGAATCTTCGCCCGTAATCGCTCCATCGCCTCTGTCGGCGGAAGATCCTGCTTCGTGTCATGCATCACCGAAAGCATCGTCTTCAGCCGCTTCAGAAAATTGCCGCAGTGACTGCAATGCGTCACATGAAACAGAACAAACGCCTTGCGGATGCCGCGCACCGACCCGTCCGCCACGCCCTGAAGCAGATTCTCCATGTGCTTGCACGGAGGTCCTTCGGAATTCTTCTCTTGCTTCATATCAATAATCCTTTCATTGTCCACTTACGACTGGTAAATCCCCACAAGCTTGTGCCGCAAAATACGTCGTCCCCGAAAAACTCGCGATCGGATCGTCCCAATCGGAACACCTAAAACATCGGCTGCCGACTCGTACGTCATCTCTTCCAGATCGCACAGCGTCACCGCTACTCGATATTCTTCGGGCAGTTCGTCCACCGCGTTCACCACATCCTTTACATCCATCTGCACGTCGATCACTTTCCAAAAGTTCTCGTCGGCAGGCTCGGTGGTGGCTTCCATATCGACTTCCGATCGCACTTTGCGCTTTCGGAGCAGGTATAGCCATTCGTTGTTCAGGATTCGGATCAGCCAGCTTCGTGGGTGCTTCCCGTCGAAGTCGTCCCAGTGCTTGAAGGCGTTCAGAAGGGTCTGGCTGACGATGTCTTCGGCGTCTGCGTCGTTGAGGGTCATTCGCCTCGCCACCCGATACAGCACTTCGAGTTCTCGTTCGAGAACTACGGCGGCGGATTCTTTCTTTGCGGGCGAGTGAAGCATGTCTCTAGTGGGCAGGGGCGTCCCAACCAAGGGACGCCCAGTCACGATTCCGGTTATTTTAACCTCACGGTCTTGTCAAAGGAAGCCTCGCCCAGCACGACCTCGGCGAACGAGCACCAGACCTGAACCTTCTTCACCGAATGAACATAGCTCGGCAGGGTGATGTCGCGGTTCGTCTTATCTCCAGCGATGGTGATTCGCTGAAGCAGGAAGGTGTTACCGTCGGCATCGACCACCTGCCAGTGCGGCGACGGCGAGCCCGGAGTCTTGAAGTCGTCGCTGAACATCAGGTGGAACTTGCCATCCTTCTTGTACAGGTTGGCCGTGCCGCCATTGACTTCGATGCCCTTGAACTGGCCTGTCTTGGCCACGTCCATCATCATCATGGCGTCCTTCGACTTCTGTTGGGTCGGATTCATCGGCGTCGGACCAGCGAAGGCGAACGAAGCGGCGGTGGCGAGAATGACGAGGGTACTGAGTTTGTTTTTCATGGTGTTTTCTGTTAGGTTGGTTGGGTTTAGGCGAGGGCGGCGGCAGACTTCTTTTCTTGAGCCGAGCGGAGCAGGATCACGCCCGACGTCTTGCCCGTCTTCGCATCGATGACGGCGATGGATCGGTACAGCCAGGCGTCGATCTCTTTCGAAATCGCGACGCGGCTCTTGCCGGCGGCGGCTTTACCTAGGGAGATGAAGGCGGCGTCCTTCGGAAACTCTCCGACTTGGAGGGTTTCCTTCTTCACGAGCCGAAGCTCGAACGACTGAGCCTTCTTGAAATTGAGTTCGACGAAGCGCTTGCCCGCGTCTTCGATGATGGCGGCGCGGCCACTGAACCGCTTGTCGCCCATCACGCTCCCAAAGGTGACTTCGATGGGGCTTCCAAAAGCAGCGAGTTGGGCAATCGGTCGATCTCCGAGCCAGCGGGAGCTGGCGGTCGCGGCCGCTTGCTTCTCGGCGAGCGTGGCTCCACCGAAGGCGACGGAGAAGCGAGCGCACCAGACCGACACGGCTTGGTACTTAGCCAAATCCACGCTGGCCGGAATTTCGTAGTTCTGGTCGCCAATGTTGCCCTTCAATGTGCCGAGGTCAACATAACCGTTCTTCTTCACGGCATCCTGCGAGGAGTCGCTTCCGTTGACGAGGTAAAGATGGACGTCGGGACCGTTCGAGGCAGAGAAGTTCGCAAGCTCGACAAAGCGCTTGCCGCTGACCGAAACGATGCGAGCCTCGCCTTTCGTCTCGTGGGCATAAGAGGCAAACATGCCGCTCGAAAGAGTCTTGGCCATCTCGCCCGACATGGCCGGGAGCTTTTCATTGACGGTCTTGTTGACGAACAGCAATTCCGGCCGGAACAACGCCCACCCGACTACGAGAACCGGGATCGCGGCGATGGCGGCAATCTTCTTCGTTTTTTGCATGACTCCAGAAGACGCACCTTCTGGAAACAGTTCCAACGATTTTCAAAAAAGTCATTTTCGGGCTTCGGTGCCAAGCCGATCGCCGAAAGTTCAATTTCCAAATCCTTGGCCCGTGTGGTCTCCCCCGAACAGGGAAGACCACACATGAGCACCAGATTGGCCGTCGCTACCGGATCGCGATCTTCACGATCTGAGGCTGGATCAGCCTCACCGGTCCGATCATTCCCGACTCCAGAAGCTCCGAATCCTTATTGAAGAACTTCCAAGTCACAAAGGTTGTGCGCCCCGTTGCCGGTCGCGGCTCGCCCTTCAGAAGCCACTCCGGCCACTCGGCGATCGGTCCGTTGTTGAACTTCGCATCGTCCGGATATTGCTCGTCGCCGATCAGTCGATTCGGCCAAAGGTTCGTCACCTTGATCCGAAGCGAATTTGATCCCTTCTTCAAGTACTTCGAGACGTCGAGCCGGAACGGCGCTTTCCAAAGCGTGTCGAACTTGTGCCCGTTCAGTTCGACCTCCGCAAAGTTCTTCACCTTGCCAAGGTCCAGCCACTGCGCCCCCGCCGAAACACTCGCCAGATCGAACGATGTCGAGTACGTCGCCGTACCCGAGAAGTACTTGATCGCGTCGTTGTCCGAATCCGACCAGGATTCCAATTTCGTCAGAGTCGTCGAAACCGGAGCCCCACCGCGAACCGGAACATCCAATTTCCACTTCACATCCAACGGCATCGATTTGGGATTCGCCTTAAACGTCCCCTTGTGACCGTTGGACTCGACGTACTGATACGACCCCGGCTTCCAGGCCTGGATCGTCGTACCCGAGATCAGGTAGTCCGGCGGTGTGTTATCCTGACCGGCACCGAACAAGGTCAGCGACGCATTCTCGTCGATGTTCTTTTCGTACCGCTTCCCGTCGATCGTGTACACGATGTGCAGATGCTTGACGTGCAGATAAACAGGGTCACCGAAGTTCGCGTTAGTGGCCTGAATTTCGCTTTCGCCTCTCGCAATCATCTCCTTGACCTTGGCCGTCACATCGACTCCACCGGCACCGTCGGTCGCCTCATAACGGGCCGACACAACTTCGACCTTCGGCGGTTTTGGCGGCGCTTCCGATTCTCCCATCCACGTCACGGATCGCAAGTGCGCGCCGCTCGCCCGCTTCCGGAAGACCACAAACGTCGAACCGGCCGACTCCAGTCGAAGGGAAACCTTCGTTCGTCCTCCACTCGACTGCCAGATCGGGGCTGATTCCATCGCTCCCGACTCGGGGTTCCAAAGCTCAGGTTGACGCCCATCGGCTCGGAATGTCACATCCACGTCCACCGGACGATAGGCCGGGTTCGCCACAAAGTAGATGTCCGCGCCCTGGTCAAACCGATGAATCCAATTAACCGGCTTGGTCGATTCGACGTCGGGAAGCACCTTCTTACTGACGAGAACGTCCTTCAGTGACTTGCCGGTGGCGACGCCCGTCCAACCAGTGTCGACCACGCGTTCCAACTCCGCATCCGATTCGGGATACCCGCTCAGGCTCGGAGACTTGGTCGGCTTCGGACCAACGATCGTCGCGCCTGCTCTCGATAGTTCAGCCACCTTACGGGCCGTCTTCGGCGTCATCCACTTGGAATCGGGCAACAGCAGAACTCGGTAACGCATGCCGCTGGGAAGCACGATTTGGCCGTTCTCGACCTTCATCGACTCCAGCACCGTCGCGTCGCATCCGTCGTAGTCGTAGCCCAGCGGGACCACATTTCCCTTCAGGAGCGGAAGGTCGTTCGGACCCTCTTCACCCGTAAACGCAACCACATCGGCCACAAACCGGCCTGATTGCAACAGGTATTGGCACCGCGCGATGTACTTCATCCACGCCTGCCCTTGGTCCCACCACGTGATGGTTCGCTCAAGGTTCATGCCCCAGGGGCCCATCGTCATCCCCGGCTCCAGGTTCGTCCACGGTTGGTGGGCGTAGCGGTGGAAGATGTAACGGTTGATACCCAGCGTAAAGATGCGGTCGCCGAGCGCCTTGATCGCATACGGATCGGTCAGATACTTGCTGTTCCCCAGGTCGGCCGTGAATGACTCCGCGCCGATGATCGGCTTACCGTTTGTATGTCCCGCCGACGAAGCCAGCTTGGTCGTTTCGGCGGCGCCACCGCCAACCCAAAACTCACCCATTGGAATATCGGCGATCCCGCTTACCTGGAGATTATCAAACGAACCGTTCCCGTATCCTTCCGTCGAGAACTTCAACCCGTTCTGGTGGCAAAGCTCCTTGAAATAACCGTAGTAGTTGTCGGCAAAAAGGTCGCAGATGGTTCGTCGAACATCCCAAAGGAACCGCTCGGTTACCTCTCCGCTCTGCACCACTCGCCCAGTCATTGCCGGCAAGTACGGCAAAGGGTCGTAGCCGCGTCGCTTCTTAAACTCCTCGCGGAACTTCGGCGTCCAGTTTTGGCTTCCGACTTCGTAGCTGTCGATAAGCGCATTGTTGAGACCGAACTTGCCCACCGGCCCGTTGTCCTTCAGTACCGAGGCCATCATGCCGCTGAAGAAGTGGTCCATCGCCGTTCGACTCAGCTTGTCGACCTCGGGTCCCAATCCAACTCTCGGCGACGGTTCGTTCTCCGCACCCGTCGGGGTGTAGCCCATGCGCATGATCGTCCATGTTCCCGGCGGCACATCCCATTGGACCTGCCCCTTCGAATCCATTTTCAACTGAATAATGTCGCTCATCGGCGTTGCCGAGTCGGCGGGAATGCCCGACGCATCGGGTGCCAAGCGATCACCTCGGTCAAAGCCCGCTTTGGCCCGGATATTCGACACTCGATAGCTTCCCGCGCCCGGCTTGCGGACCGCGAAAACCGCGATATCTCGGTAGAAGCCCAGCTTGGTGGGCGGCTTGTCCAGGTTCCCCTCAAACGTGCCCGGACCGTAAACCTCCTTCTCCGACCAGGTGACCGCTTGCATCGCGTCTTCTGGCTTTACCCAGGGTCCGCCGCTACTGGACCAGCCCGCGCAGTTGTGCACGCAGATTTCCAGTCCAAGGCGTTTAGCTTCACTGAACGCCCACGCGATCGCCTCTTGCCACTTGCCGGACATGAACGGCGTATTCCCCGCCGGGATGCCGACATCGACATTGAAGATTTGCGCGCCACCGAGGCCGATCTTCTTCATCGCCTCCAGGTCGGCGGTGATCCCCTCTTTGCTGATATTCCCGTTGATCCAGTGCCACCAGGTATGAGGTTTGGCCGAGTTGGGAGGGTTGAGGAATCCGGCATCGAGCGAAGTCTGAGCCATCGCCGATGAGGCAAGAATAGTCGCAGTCGAACAAGTTAAAAGAAGGCCGGTTAGCCGCATGTGAACACCAAACGCGAGGTTACCAGCCTAGCGACACTGACGCAGGGCGTCAGCGAACACTTCGTGGTCCTTCTCGGTCCCGACCGTCACGCGAATGAACCCGTCCAGCGGTGGCTGGCCCGGCTTTCGAATAAACACCTGATGGTCGCGGAGCTTTGCCACGATCGCTTCGGCCCGCTCTCGGCTTCCGGCATCGCCGAGTACAAAGTTTGTGGAGGAATCCAGGCTGGCAAATCCGTTCTCTTCCAGAATTCCCCGTAGAGCCGTTCGTCCTTCGCTGGTTTTTCGCTTCACTTCGTTTAAGAATTCGTCGTCGGCCAAGGACGCCATTGCCCCCGCTTGAGCCATTCGATTGACTTCGAAGTGGGCTCGAATTCGGTTCAAAGGTCGCACCGTCTCTGGTTCGCCGAACGCAAACGCGACCCTTGCGCCCGCCATTCCGTACGCCTTCGAAAACGTCCGAAGCCGAATCAAACGAGGGTCCGAAATGTCGTACGGCTCGACGAAGTCGATATACGCCTCGTCGAGGATGACCAGCGTCGAATCGGGAACAATCTCCAGCAACATGCGAATCTCTTCGACGCCGTGGAAGTGACCCGAAGGATTGTCGGGATTCGCCACGTAGACCGCGTTGGCGCGGTGTTCTAGCGCGGCATTGGCGAGCCCAACCAAGTCAACCGCATTCTCGTAGTACGGAACCTGAATCAACTCCGCCCCGACCGATTCGACAAAGTAGTTGAAGGTCGGATAGCTTCCTAGCGTCGTCACGATCTTCTTCTTCGGCTCCCAAAAGGCCGACGCGATGTGAGCAAACAGACCGTCGATGCCTGGCCCGACCACAAAATGATCGATGCTCGTTCCAAATCGCTTTGCAAGCTCAGTGCGCAGATCCAACGAAATCGGATCGCCGTACCATTGGGCCTCCTGAGCGGCTTCGGCCATCGCCGCGATGGCTTTCGGTGAGGCCCCAAACACGCCCTCGTTCGCCCCGAGGCGAGCCAAAAACGGCTTGCCCATTTGACGCTCCAACTCCTCGGGAGCCACAAACGGAATCGTGTCGGAAAGTTTGGCGACGACTCGGTTGGGCTGGGGACGAGGCATCCCAACATTTTACGCCCCTTGCCGTCACGGGCTTGTTTGGACGGCCCCGCACCCCATAAGAATGCGGCAGGAATTACCGCTTAAACTTTCGACGCTGGGCCGAGATGACCTCGGTATTCATGCCCGCCCAATGGAGCATTCCACCGTAGCGTCCGTGCTCCATCTTCACGCACTTATCGACGATCGCCTCCAGACCCGCGGCCCTCGCCTGCTCGGCGGCCTCGAAGTTGATAATGCGAAGCTGGGTCCAGACGGCTTTTGCACCAATCTTGATCGCTTGCTCGACGATTCCGGGAATCTCGTTTGGCGGACGAAAGACATCGACGATATCGATGGGAAACGGAACGTCTTCCAGGCTCCGATAGACTTTCTGCCCCAGAATCTCATCGGCCTTCGGGTGGATCGGCACCACCGTAAATCCTTCGTCGATCAGATACGAACCGACCATGTTCGAGGCCTTCGTCGGTTCCGTGGACATACCCACGATCGCGATTACCTTTGCGGCACCGAGAAGCTCCTGGATCGTCTTCGAGTTCTGATACTTCTCTCGCTGTTCAGGAGTCAGCTTGGTGTTGAGAGTGATATCGCAGGAAAGAGTTGACATGGTTGCTCCTATACGTTCGCTAGGGCCTGATCCAGGTCCCAAAGCAGGTCGTCGGCCGTCTCCAAACCGACCGAAAGGCGAATCATTGCCGATGAAATGCCAGAGGCCTTCAGTTCGGCATCCGAAAGCTGTTGGTGCGTCGTCGAAGCGGGATGGATGACCAAGCTCTTGGCGTCGCCGACGTTTGCCAGGTGGGAGAAGAGCTGCAGGGACTCGATGAATCGCTTGCCCGCCGCTCGCTCGTCGCCATCCTTTGCGTTCAAGTCGAACGACAATACCGCGCCGGGGCCCTTCGGAAGGTACTTCTTCGCCCGCTCGTGGTGCGGGTGGCTAGCCAAACCGGCGTAATTCACCTTCGCGACCTTGGGGTGCGCTTCCAAGAATTCAGCGACGGCTTGCGCATTCTGTACATGCCGTTCCATACGCAGGGACAGCGTTTCCAACCCCTGCAGGAGCAGAAAAACGTTGGTCGGCGAGATACACGCACCGGTGTCGCGCACCGTTTCGGTGCGGAGCTTCATCAGGAATCCGTAATGACCGAAGGTGTCGTAAAACTTGAGGCCGTGATAGGACGGTGACGGATCGGCGATAGTGGGATAGTGCGAGAAATCGAAGTCGCCCGAGTCGACGACCACGCCGCCGATGCTGGTTCCATGCCCGCCGATGAACTTCGTGGCCGAGTGAATAACGATCGTCGCTCCCCACTCGATGGGCCGACAAAGATAGGGCGTCGCGAACGTACTGTCCACGATGAGCGGAAGATTTTTGCTCTTGGCGAGGGCCGCCAAACCCTCTAAGTCGGGAATTGCGCCGCTCGGGTTGCCTACGATCTCGACAAACAGAGCCCGCGTCTTCTCGTTGATGGCCGCTTCCCAAGCGTTGAGGTCATCGGGATCGACGAATCGTGCCGTGATCGAGAGCTTCTTGGCCGTGTGCGCCAGAAGCGTCAGGCTTCCACCATAAAGCTGAGTGGAGGCCACGATCTCATCGCCTGGGCTGCAGAGGGTCATGAACGTGCCGAATTCGGCCGCCATGCCGCTCGCAACCGCCACCGAACCGGTCGCTCCTTCCAGCGAAGCAATGCGCTCCTCGAAGACCGCCGTCGTCGGGTTGCTGATGCGGGAATAGATGTTTCCGTACTGCTTCAGTTCGAACAGGTGCGCGGCCTCGTCGGCATCGCTGAACACGTACGACGTCGTTTGATAGATCGGCACCGCCCGCGCGCCGACATACGGATCGGGAATCTGCCCGGCATGAAGCATCCGGGTATCAAAGCCGAATTGGCGTTTGTTCATACTCGAATGAACTCCGCCACTTGTTCGTTCTGCCGAAGCTCGTCGAGGTTTTCGGGGGTCGGTCTCTGCGGTCGGTCACGGTCATTGGCGACGATGCAAAGGAAGCCGAGTTCTTCTCCATTTGTGGCTCGGAATTGATGCCACGTGAACGGAGGAATGTGGACGACGTCGTGGGTATTAATTGGTGTCACCGCGTCGCCGACGAAAACTTGACCGGAACCCCGGATGATCATGACCGCGTGTTGGTGCTGGTGGCGTTCCAACGTGGAGTGCCCCCCGCAACCGATCTCAAAGTATCGAAATTCGACGGGCAGATCGTTGGTACCGTTGAAGAGGGTCTGCCGAGTGATGCTCTTAAAATGAGTCCCTCCATCTTCCTTGTAAGGCAAAAGGTCCACGCCTTTCCACCGATATTCGTCCGAAGTGTGTCTAATCATTCGAGGTGCGCATTCCGTACTACGCGGACCAAGCCGCAGAGATTGCTGCAAGGAAATTATACTGTTGCTCGACCGCTCTCTCGTTCCCACCAAAGGATCGTAAGGTCCCATCCAGGAATTTCCTAATTTGTTGCGAAGGTGTAACGTGTAGAGAATGCTTGCCCCATTGCTGTTGCCCATCTTCTTTCAAAGCCCGACGAAGTCGTGGGAGGGCGAGGTTCTCTATCACATCTTTGTTCGGTCGTACCGGGATAGCAATCACGACGGTATCGGCGACTTCAAAGGCATTGAGGAAGGCATCCCGTCGATCAAGAAACTCGGCGCGACCGCGATCCTGCTGAGTCCGATCCAAAAGTCCAGCGTCTATCACAACTACTTCGCCGACGATTTCTTTGCGCCTGACCCTGAGTTCGGTACTCTGGATCAGTTCAAACATTTGGTCCAGTCGGCTCACAAAGCCGGACTGAAGATTCTGCTGGACATGGAGCCGCAGTACGTTTCGAGCCGCCATCCTTGGTATGAGCGAGCGCTGAAGGGCGAAACCAATCTGGTTTGGAGCGCGGTGCCCGATGATCCCAAGCGAGCGTCCCTCTGGTACGACAAAGCGCGAGTAAGGCTGACGCAGGCGAACCTTGACAACCTCGAAGTGCGAAGCACGATCCAAAAGGTCTTCCTCTTTTGGTCGCAAACCGGTCTCGATGGGTACCGGATCGATCATATGATGGACAACCTCGATAATGCAGGTAAGAACAAGGGACTCTTCGAGCACTTTTGGCGACCCATCGAGGACGATGTCATCAAGAAGTTTCCGAACACCTATTTTCTGGCTGAGCAGTCCGACTGGGGTTCAACCACTCAAGTCCAGGACATCTTTCGGCAGACGCCGACCAACGCGGCCTTCAACTTCCAACTTCTTGGCGCGCTTGTGACCTTCGACAAGGCCAAGATCGAACCCGTCTTGTCCAATTACCGAACGATCGCTCCCGATCCTCACAACCTCGTCGACTTCTTAGAGAATCACGATCTTCCTCGCTTCGCGACGACGATCCCCGACCTGGTCAAGCAAAAGCTGGCCGTCGCTCTGCTCATGACGGTCAAGGGTATTCCCTCCATTTACTATGGCGAAGAGTTGGGGATGCGGGGCAAGAAAGGGAATTGGAACTCGGACGGCAACGACATTCCGATGCGCATCGGCTACCGTTGGGGCGCGACGCTGGATGACCCGCGCACCCCGACTTGGTACAAGAACACCGGCCCATGGTGGAGCGACGATTACTCGGCCGATCACGACGGAAACAGCCTGCCTGAGCAGGAATCGAACCCGAATTCGGTCTACAACTGGTTCCGCAAGTTGATTACGATCAGGCGGGCCTCAAAGGCTCTCTCAGTCGGCGACCAAACCGTCGTCGCCAGCGAGAACGATAACCTCTTGGTCTTTGAGCGCACCAGCGGCGGCGAAAGCGTTCGAATCCTCGCCAATCTTTCGAGTTCGCCGATTACGATCTCGACCCCGGTCTCGACTCCGCATACAGATTTGCTAACCGGAAAACCGCTCACTTCACGAACTCCGCTCACGCTCGGCCCTTGGCAGACCGCAATCCTCAAAGCGACCAGCTAGGCTCGAAGGGCGAGGTCGAGGACCTTCTGAACGAAGGCGTCTTTCCCGCTCGAATATCCGCTAATATCGCGTGGGAATTCGGCGGCCAACCTAGCCTTGATGGCTCGATACTCCTCGGCCATATCGAGATGAGTGCGTAAGTAGTCGCGAAAGGCGAGGCGATGAATCCAGTCCGGTCCGGTGATCTCGCTCATGTGGACATGGTGAGTTCTCGGACGTCCGAGGATGAAGAAGTGCCGTCGCGGAACGCCTTGTTCGCCGCGAAAAACGTAGTCTAGCTCGGCCATCAGATGAACTGTGTCGAACGCCGCTTCGAAGTCGGCGATGGCGATACCGATGTCGATGATCGGCTTGGCGTCCATTCCCGGAATCGCGGTGCTCCCGACGTGCTCGATTTGAAGAATCCAATCGCCCAGAACTTCCTTCAGTCGGGTGGCTTCGCGCTCGTAAAGTTCGGGCCAAAGGGGATCATAGGGGTGAACCTCGACTCGATGCTGGGGTAGTCCAAGGCTCATGAACCGACTGTACCTCGCTGCTCGAGCAGCAACGAGGGCGGCAAGATTTGTCTTGCCGCCCTCGTCAAAAGGAGTTTAGACTCCGTAACCTTTTCGGTACTTCGGACGAATTAGGTCGTCGTACTCGTTGGTACCCTTGACCTGCATCTTCTTGGCGTCCCACTCCAGGCGAGGGCCGTTAGCCCAGATCGCCAGGTTGCCGAGCAGAACGGCTTCAGCCAATCCGCCGGCATAGTCCGGGAAGTTGGAGCGAGCCGGCTTGCCGCCCAGAGCGGCCCGAGCGAACTCGGCCATATGGCCGGGAGACTCATCAACCTCGATGTCCGGGATGGCCGCGCCACCCTGGAGGGCGTACTTGGTGTTCGACTCGTCGAAGCAGTAGATCGTCGCCTTCTCGCAGACGGTGATCGTGCCGTTTCCGCCGTAATCGAAGTCGGAAGCGAGATCTGGATCGGGCTTGCGTCCACCGTCGTACCAGTGAACTTTGAATGCCGGGCGGTCCTTCTTTTCCGCGTATTCGTAATGGACGATCGACCAAGCTGGGAAGCTGTCCTTGTTGTGACCGCTGGTCTCGGCCTGAACCGCGATCGGTTGGCTGAGGTCGAGCGCCATGTGCTGCATGTTGAAGATGTGGCAGCCCATGTCGCCAAGGGAGCCGGTTCCGAAATCCCACCAGCCGCGCCATGCGAAGGGGTGATACCCTTCGGCGTACGGTCGCTCCGGTCGTGGCCCAAGCCAGAGATCCCAGTCCACGTACTTCGGCGGCTCGGACGGTTCGGGGCGCGGCACGCCCTGCTTCCACCAACCTTTCGACCGGTCAGTCCAAAGGTGAACTTCCTTTACGTGGCCAAAATGACCTTCCTGGATCAGCTTGGCGATCTTGCGCATTGGCGTGCTGGCCGTGCTTTGATTGCCCATCTGGGTTGCGACCCGCTTATCGCGGGCGATCTTGGCGATCTGACGCGCTTCCCAAATTGTTCGGCAAAGCGGCTTTTCGCAGTACGTATGCAGACCCATTCGCATGGCCAGGGCCGATGCCGGAGCGTGGTGGTGGTCAGGAATGCTGATCACGACTGCGTCGATCTTGCCGCGCATTGCATCGAGCATCTGCCGATAGTCGTCGAATGCGGTTGCGCGCGGATGCTCCATCATCGCCTTTGTGCGGTTCTGCGCATCGATGTCGGCCAATGCGACGATGTCGCCGTGCTCGGCCGCCTGTTGCATGCCGCTCCAGCCTTTGCCGCCGCAACCGATGATGCCGAAGCGCAAGCGTCCGTTAGGCGCTTTCTGTTCGGGCTCGCCGGTTTCGGCCAAGCCGGTCTTCGCGATCGCCAAGCCCGCGACGGTCGCCACTGAGCCTCTTAGTACTTCACGTCTGGAATAATTACTAGCCATGATCCCCTTCGCACGCCATCTTACCCCTGGGCAAATTGCCCAGGCGATAGAAACCGGAAGGAAATTGCCGTTACTTTTTCGGCTTGATCGGGCGAATCTTGATGTTGCGGAAAGAGACGACTCCGTGGTCACCCTGAATTGCGATGGAGCCGGACGCTAGCTTGGAAAAGTTCGGCATAGAAGCGAACTTACTCTTCTTCACTCGATCCCAGAAATCTGGGCTGTTGAGCACGTACTCGTAGTACTTCACGCCGTTCACGTATGTCGCGCACTTGTCCGGGGCGATGACGATGCGGAAGTGGTTCCACTGTCCAGGAGGATTGGTCGAATCGACCGGAGATGAGTAAAGCTCGTAGAGGTAGCCGGCCAGTTGTCCGTGGGGATCGACGTCCTTGTCCATGATTTGGATTTCGGGACCGCTGTGCCAGGTGGCATCGCCGTCGTCGGCGACGTGAAACATGATGCCGCTGTTGCCGCCCTTCGAGACATTCCAATCAAGCTCAAGTTCGAACCATTCGAACTTCTTATCCGTCACGATATCGCCTGCATTCCCCGGATCGGCAACCTTGAGGATTCCGTCGCTCACCGTCCATCCCGGGCGGACGCCTTCGGCCTTAAAATTGTGCCAACCTTTGGTGGTTTGGCCGTCGAAAAGCAGCTCCCATCCTTTCCGTTTTTCGGCGGGAGTCAGCATATTCATTCCTTGCAGAACAGCGGTGGCGGCAAGCAGTGTAATCACGGCTGAATTGTATCACAGGCTTCGTTCAAGGTCGCGCGCGGGAACCATTACAAACGAATTGAAGCGATAGGGGTACAATGGCCTCGGTTGCAAGGTGGCGGTCCGCCGGACTCTGTACTTAGCAGGGATAAAGCGATACCTAGTAACCCAACAATCCTAATTGGAGTTAGAATAAGCCTTAAGGCAAGATAGGTTCAAAAGAAAATGAAGGTTCAAGCAAGTAAAGATGCAGCTATCCAAGCTTACGTGAAGCTAATCCGCACCGCTGAAGCCCTTCATGTCCGCGTTAGCCGTGGCCTCATTGCCGAAGGTTTGACGGCAAGCCAGTTCAGCGCGATGAAGGTTCTTCGCCTTCACGGCGCTCTGCCCCAGCGCGACATCGCCAAATATCTGCTGCAGTCCGGTGGCAACATCACGCTCGTCGTCGATAACCTTGAACGAGACGGTTTGGCCCAGCGAGTGCGGAGCGTGGAGGATCGTCGCATCGTCCTCGTCACGCTTACCAAGAAGGGCGAAGAACTGTTCGACAAGATTTACCCGGGCCATCTCGACCGCATCCGGGAAGCAATGGGGCCGCTGGACGTCACGCGCCTCGAAGAACTATTGTCGCTGCTGGAAGCGGCGGGCGCTTCAGACTCGGTCTGTTGCACGCCAACCGAGGAAGGCGACGCCAAGGAAGCCTCGCTCGCTCGCTCGAACTAAATTCTCGATTTAGCATAAATATTCAAAAAATTCTTACATTGTTCCTATATCATTTAACATTGCATGATATAGTATTGAATGGAAGGCATATCCATTCCCAAGGAGCAATATGTAATGAAGCAACGATGGTCGACATCGAGTAAAGCGCTCTCAAAGAAGAAGGCATTTACACTTATCGAACTCTTGGTGGTCATCGCAATCATCGCGATTTTGGCCGCTATCCTCTTCCCCGTTTTTGCCCAGGCGAAGAAAGCTGCGAAGGTCACCGTTACGGTCTCCAACGCAAAGCAGTTGGCCATCGGCATCAACCTCTATTCGGCTGATACGGACGACGTCATGCCGATGACGATCCAGTCGCTGGACATCGACGACACGCCCGGTGGAACCTGGTGGACCCCCAATGAAATGGTGGGCATTCTCCAGATGATGTACCCGTACGTGAAGAACAACGACATTTGGTGGAACGGCCTCAATCCGAAGCCGGGCAGCTTGGCTACGCCAATGACGCCGATTGCTCCGAGCGGAACTTGGGGCGATTGGACGAAGGAACAAACGATCCTCCCGAACAACATCGCGTTGAACGTTTGGGACGGCGCCGCACAGAACATCAAGCCGCGCTCCGTGACTTCGGTCGACGAGCCAGCCGCGCTCGGCGTATTCTTCCCGGTCGCTGGTCCGCTCCAGGGCGTCGCCACATGGTCGAGCAGCTATGCAGATGTTCAAATCGACATCGATCCTTGGTACAACGCTTGTGTTCCCAGTTATACCGATCCGAGTGTGAACGACGGATACCCGCCGGTTTATGCTGCGCACGTGACGCATAACAACTCGTCACCAGTCGCATTTGCCGACGGCCATGCGGGCAAGATCAAGAACAATGCGTTCTATCAAAACTCGAACTGCCATGTAGGCTCGGTTCCCGGTTACGACGGGGCTAACGGCTTCATCTACCAGCACTATCCCAACCGCCTGTGGGGTTGGTACCTGCAAGGATATCAGCCGGTCAACTAAGCACGTGATGGTTAACTTGAAATCACTGGCCTTGGCCTCGTTGTTCGTGATCATGACGGTTTGCCTTGCAGGATGCAAGGATGACTCAGGCTCAAGCTACGTGAAGCCGAACCCGTCGCAGGCGAACCGCTACAAACAGCCCGGAGCCGCTCCGGGAGGAACCGGCATGCAAGCTGGAGGCTCGAACAACGCCCCGCAGTAAGTGAACCGTCAATAACCCAAAATAAAGAGCTCGACTATCGGTACTCGAATAGTTGAGCTCTTTTCATCAACCAGTTAAGATTAAGCGTAATCTACGATGCCCCAAGACTTTCAAACTGCTCCCGACGTTGCGATCATTGGCGGAGGTCCGGCCGGATCGACAGTTGCGACCTTCCTGCGCAAGTATCGCCCGCGACTCAAAGTCGCGATCTATGAGCGGGAATCATTTCCGCGCGACCATGTAGGCGAGAGCCAGTTGCCCCATATTTCGGGAGTGCTGGACGAAATGGGCGTTTGGGACAAGGTTGAGGCGGCCAATTTTCCAGTCAAGATCGGTGCGACGTACCGGTGGGGCAAATCGGACGAGTTATGGGACTTCGAGTTTCTCAACAACGGCGTCTTTCAGGACGAGCCGCGGCCAGCCAAGTATGTTGGTCAGCGCACACAGACAGCTTTTCAGGTTGACCGGGCGATCTACGATAAGATCCTGCTCGACCATGCCCAAGAGTTGGGTTGCGAGGTCTTTGAGGAAGCCGCGATCCGACAGGTGCATCGCAATGGCGACGCCGTGACGGGGCTCTCGATCGAGCACGGCGGGCAAACCTATGAGGTCAAAGCTCGTCACTATGTGGACTGTTCAGGCCACGTCGGCATTCTCCGCCGCGCGATGGACGTCGAGGTGGAAAGCCCAACGAACCTGCAAAATATCGCAATTTGGGATTACTGGACCAATGCTGATTGGGCCGTCAGCATCGGCGTCGGCGGCACACGAGTTCAGGTTCTCAGCCTGGGTTACGGCTGGATTTGGTTCATCCCGCTTGGCCCGACACGAACCAGCATCGGCCTCATCGTTCCCGCCGAATACTATAAGGAGCGGGGCTTGAAGCCAGCCGAGCTCTACACTGAGGCGCTGAAGAGCGACGAGATCATCCAAGTCCTGACCAAGAACGCAGTTTGCGAGGACAAACTTTCGACGACGAAAGACTGGTCGTTCCTCGCCTCTCGTTTGGTGGGGGAGAACTGGTTCCTCGCAGGTGAGAGTGCAGGTTTTGCAGACCCAATTCTGGCCGCGGGAATGACCCTGGCGCACAAGGGCGCGCGCGATGTTGCCTACACCATCATCGAACTTGAGCGCGGCGACTATGAAGACGACTGGCTCAAGAAACGATACGATGACAGCCATCGTCGCCATATCCTCCAGCACATTCGGTTTGCTGACTTTTGGTACACGCAAAATGGCCTCTTCGGCGACCTCAAGGACTTCACCAAGGAATTGGCGGGCGAAGCCGGGCTGGAGATGTCGTCCGACGAAGCGTGGCGATGGTTTGGCACCGGTGGGTTTATCGACCACGACACGGCCGGGGCCGACGTAGGCGGTTACGCCCTTTACGCGGCCAAGAAGATTACCGCCACTTTCCTGGATGAGCCGGTGGACTACGAAATCTTCGGCAAAACCCACTTCAAGGTTAACCTCGAGGGCGCAGAGGAGACCTATGGAGCCAACCTTTTCGATGGACGCATCCATCGCCATCCGGCGTATGTGCGTGGCAACAAGTCGTTACCCATGCTTGGCGTGTGCGGATGGCTCGCGCACTTTCTATCTAAGCGACAGTGCGCGAAGGACATCATCGACGCGGCAAACCAGTTCCGTGCGTCGTCGGGCATGACCCGCGAGCAGATGCTCGCATTCCCTCGCCTCATGGTGGAAGCTCTGGAGGCGATGGTCCTCGACGGCTGGGTGATCGCGGACACGGTCAAAGGCTTTGACCCGTGGCCGCAGTTCACGATCAACTACGAGCGGTTCATGCACTCCAATCGCGACATCGCCCTGAAAGTCAAAGCCGACTAGCTATTTGGTGTGGACCACCCGGATTCCGCAGAACGAGCCGGCGGTATGTCCTTCTTTCGCTTGAACTCGGATTACGATCGAAGACTTCGACTCGGTCAATGACTTAGGGATGTCGTACGTGACGTCGTAAAACTCGTTGGCGGGCTTACCCTGAAGCGTTTCGCTGGCTATCTTCTCACCGTTCACAAGGATATCGAAGTCGGGCCGCAGGCGGTCGTTGCCCCAATAGCTGACGACGATTTGATGTGTCAGGGCCGGATCGCACTTCATCGTCACTTCGAACCAGCCGCCATTGAGGGGAGTTCGGAAACTGCGGCCGTTTGCCTCACGGACGTCGTTTCTTTCGGACGTTAGGTGGTGGTCTCGCTCCGGCTGCATCTCGCCCACGCGCATCGAGTCGATGGTGCGCGATTCCAAATCGCGAATTCTCGCTTCTTCGGCGCGATACTTGGCTTCAGATTCTTGCCATTGAGCATCGGTGAAAAGGTCGAAATAGACTCCATACCGCTGATGATCCACCTTGTAGAACGGAACGAACTTGAGTTGATCCGGGCGACCGACGCCGGTGGTTTCGAATTCGAGATCAGATGAGGAAGTCTTTTTGAGCCAATCGGATGGGTTCGTATTTTCGGTGACGAGAACGGGGGTTCTTGGCCGTGGACCGTTCTCGTTGCCGAGGATGGCGGCCAAAACAAGCGGACCGTAGAGAATGGCTACACGCTTTGGATTGTCCGGCATGGCCTCGGTATGGAGGGTCATCGGCAGATTGAACTCGACCGTGTCGCCCTTCTTCCAGGCTCGTTTGATCGAAACATAACTGCTAGGCTTGGCCGATACGGCCGCGACCTTGCCGTTGACTTTGAAGTCGACCGATCCTTGCACCCATTCCGGGTGACGAATCGCCAGCTCGAACTCCTTGTTGCCTTCGATGGTCAGCTTGACCGCCCCATCGTTGGGGAACTTCGAATCCAGGCGCACCTTGGTGCCGTCCCAGTCTAGTTCCGCCGGATCGTACAGATTCACAAAGAGCTTATGCCCTCCTTCGTGGAAGAAGATGCTGTCGGCGTGTTTGGTGTGGTTCTCCATTCCCGTGCCGTGGCAACAGGTCCAGTCGTCCCATGGGGAGCTATAGTGCCGCTCATCGCCGGTGCCGAGGGGCATGAAGTAGGTGACGCCGGCTCCTTCTGGATCCTGGGAGGCCAGAATGTGATTCACATGGGCTCGCTCGTAGAAATCGAAATACGACGCCTGCGGGTCCCACGAGAACAAGTGCCGCGTCAGCTTCAGCATGTTGTACGTGTTGCAGGTCTCGCACGTGTTGGACGAAAGCTGGTCGTTCAGCTTGTCGGCGGGGCCAAAGTATTCGTGGTTGCTGTTGCCGCCGATCGCATAAGTATGGTGATCGACAACCTCATTCCAAAAATTCTCGCTAGCTTTCTCGTCCGACTTGTCGCCTGTAATTTCGTATAGCCGGGCAAGGCCGATCAGCTTGGGAATCTGAGTATTCGAGTGGCGACCAGGAAGCGGGTCTTTGCCTTCCTTCAGCGGATCGAGAACGACGTGGTCGTAGAATTTACGAGAAAGGTCGAGATACTTCTCCTGCTTGGTGAGGGTGTACAACTCGGCCAGAACCTCGTTCATACCTCCATATTCGCATCGGAGCATGTTCTGCCATTGATCAGGCGTTAGGTCCTTGGTTTCATAGATCGCCCAATCGGCAAACTTCTCTGCGACGCCGAGGGCGGCCTTATTGCCGGTTAAATGGTAGGCGTCCAGAAGACCGGCCAACACCTTGTGGTGCGTATACCAAGGCGACCACATGCCGTTAAGATCGAATCCGCCGCTTCGAATGTTGCCCTTGCGGACTTCAGCCCATTTTGCATCGCCATCAGGGATAGCCGAGATGTACCCATCTGGACGGCTTTTCTGGCATGCGACCAGCTCCGAGACGATGTAGTCGGTCTTTTCCTTGAATCGCTTGTCGCGGGTCGAGGCATACTCTTGGGCGCAAGCGGTGAGATAGTGCCCAAGTGAGTGACCCGCCAGACCCGAATTCTCCCAGCCGCCGTAAATCTTGCCTTTTGGCTTGAGGCCGCTGTGCTCACGAAAACTGCTCAGAAGGCGATCGGGGTCGACCTTCAGGAGATAGGCCGAGCAAACTTCCTCCGCCTTCATGAAAGGACCATAAAGAAGTCGGACTTTACTGAGGGGAAAGGGCTCGGCGACGATAGGCGAGGAGGCTTTGGTTGACGTCATCGTTGGGGCAGACCTTGGGTTTGAAAGGGCGGTTGCGAATGAAAGACAGAGGCTAAGCGGAACCGTGATCATAGCTAACTTCGACCTTGCCGGGAATAACCATAACTCCCGCCGTATCTATTCCCTCACTTTACTTTAATATTGAACGATTTGACATTCCTGCATCAAGAAAAACTCCCCCGTCGGAACAAGCCGCCGGAGGAGAGGGAGAGAGAGTTCTGGATTAGAACGTTGGTGCGATCGAGTATCGCCCTTTGGCGTAGCCGATCAACAATTGATTGTTGGTTTTGCCGAACCGGGAAGGAACCACCGAGCGAAGGATGACCTTCACCGTTCCGTCGCTGGCTACGTAGTTGGAGGTCGCCGAACCAAGCTTCAGGTTGATGGTGGTATCGGTGTTCGGGAAGGCGCCCTTGGTCGAGACCAGATCGTAGTTGCCGGTGTTGACGTTGAGCACATAGCCCAACACGGAGGTCGGCTTCGTTCCCGTAACCTTGAACGTCGCCGCAAGGCTAAAGCTCGAGATCGTACCTTGGTCGGTCGGCAACGAGCAGGCCATATTGGTTGCCGCGATCGTACCGATTGCACCCGAGTACACACTGTTGACCTTATAGGCATTGTTAAGGTTTGAATCTTGAACGCTGCCGAGATTGCCAGACGAGTAGGTGCCGGTTTGGACGCCCACATCACTGATGGTGGTGTCACGTGCCAGCGTCGATAGCGACAGCAAGACGCCTCGGAACACGTTGATTCGGCCGTGACCAAAGATCGAGCTCGAACCAATATTGTCGCAGGTGTTGTAGAGGATGGTCTGAACTTCGTCCGGCGTGAGGGTGGGATTGACGGACCAAATGGTCGCTACCGCGCCATTCGTGACCGGCGTAGCCATCGACGTGCCGCTGGCCAGACCATAGGCACCGTCCATCGTCGTGCTTAGGATGTTGGTTCCCGGAGCGAAGACGCCGACACCACGGCCATAGGCCGAAAAGCTCGCTTTGCCGTCTTGCTCATTGGAGGCACCGCAGACGATGACGTCGTCGTAGGAGAAACCGCTGAGGTCGCGGGCGTCATTACCGGCAGCGTACAGGAAGAGACCGCCTTTCGATTTGATATAGGTTCCTGTTGTGCTGACGACATCGTTATCGACACCGCTGTAGGAGGCGCTGATCGTCTTCGAGCCATGATCGACAGCCCAGCGGGCACCCGTCATGATGTCGTCGAAGGCCGCACCGCCACTGGCGACGTTGGACGTCTTAACGAAGCGAATCTTGAAGTTCCAACCAACACCCGAGACGCCGACGCCATTGTTACCAGCCGCCGCGCCACAACCCGAAACGTGGGTTCCATGGCCATTGATGTCGGTAATGTCGCCACCTTCTGCTTCGGTCTTTCGATCAACGGAGTTGTATCCGGGAAGCAGCAGGTCCTTCAGGTCGGGGTGGGTTTTGGTAATGCCCGTATCCACGAAGGTGACTTCGAAATTCGAGCCGCCGGTCCAGAAGTTCCACGCGAGCGGAGACTGGATGGTCTGGTGGTGCCACTGCTGGCTGAAAAGGGGATCGTTCGGATTGTTGGTCGGATAGAGTCGGTAGTTAGGGCAGGCGTACTGGTAGTCGCCGGTCCGCATGAGCTCAGCCGAATACGAAACTTCGTTTTTGCCCCACGGGACACGAACGACGTATTCGTCGGTCTCCGGGTGGTAGCGAAGGTAGTTGCTTCGCAAGCGGCCTTTGGCCCGGTTGCGGGCGGTTGTAATTTTGTCCGCAGTCCAGTTCTTGGCCATCATGTCGTCGACCTGGAGAGGGCGGACGATCATCTGGCCGGTGAACTCTTGGACACCGGGAATGTTTTGAATAGTACTGGCAATGGACGATGCCGCGATGGCTAGCCCGAGAGCGGCAGACGCAACAAGGCGAAAATGAAATTTCATGGACTCTCTCCTTCCGCGCATTCTACACCGAGAAGAGTAAACTTGACAAGACCGTCTAGATTGTCGAAAAAAGAGATTGAATATTAGGCGTTTCGAGTACAAATTTCCGGCAATTTGGCTGACTTCTGGTACTGGTGGCAATGGCAGTTTCATGAACAAAGTTGCACGCTTTTTGCTCTTCGAGCCGGAAAAAGTCGTAATCGTCGAACGGCAAGGCCCATTACCAGAACCGTCAGGCTGATACTGGGCCCAAAGACCTACACGCTCATCGTTGGGGTTTTGGCCAGTATATGCCCCGTAAATATGCCGCCAGTTTTATCAATTTCTTGAAATGACACAGAAAGCTTGATGGTTATGCTTGGACCATCGAAAATTAGGATTACGGACTTGTTCTTAACATCCGGGTATTCATCGACACTTCGAATTCTATAAATTGTCCAGGAATGGCCTCTAAAGCTATATGCAAGCTAAAACGGCCAATCTAGCAGGCCCTTAACATCGCGATCGACATGGAGGAACCCGGTATTTCTAACAGTATCTCACTGACTCCCGATGCCCCATGGGAGTACCAAAGGTCCCGTTCAGCCCAGTTTTTTGCGTCATTCTTGAACTAATGACCCGCTTGGTCTAGTTTGTAGGTTGTTAGCGTAAAGTCTCTTGGCGAGAATTTGGCTAATAGAGTATTGATAAAATTCGTATAATACTTTCACTGGTTCGTGAGGTGAGGCAATGAACCCAAACAGGAGAATCCGACAGGAGCTTGAAAAATTTGAGAAGTGGAAAAAAGTTTTCCGCTCAACTGCTCATGCGGATTTTCGTTTGACGCCTCGCCGAATGACTTTTCCACCCACAGAGGTGGAGTGAGGACGTGATGGACACGTCCGCTCAATATCATCCGAAGATTTTGGTGGTTGACGATGACGCCACCAATATTCACTTCTTGAAACGCCTGCTGGATATCGGCGGATACGATGACATTCGGACGGCAAGTTCGGGTCGAGAAGCTCTGTTGGAAGGGGCCTCATACGATCCCGATTTGATTCTGCTGGACCTCCAAATGCCAGAGATGGACGGCTACGAAGTGCTGAGGGTGATGCGGCCGCTTCGCAACTCGGGAGTCTATCTGCCCATCCTGGTCTTTACCGCCGACGCAACGCACTCGGCGCGAAAGAAGGCACTGGAACTCGGGGCCAGCGACTTCTTGACCAAACCCGGTGACGCAACCGAGATTCTGCTTCGCGTCAAAAACTTCCTGACGATGCGCTTCTGGAGTAAGGAGTTGAACGAGCGCAATATCGACTTAGAAGAGCGCGTGCGTGCGCGCACACGCGAGCTTGAGGAATCGCACCGCGACGTCATTCACCGATTAGCGCGGGCCGGTGAATATCGCGACGACGACACCGGGCATCACACCCGGCGGGTGGGGGAACTGTCGGCGCGAATCGCGACGGCTCTTCGGCTGCCGACCGATACGGTCAAACTGATTCAGCTTGCCGCTCTGCTTCACGATCTTGGAAAAATTGGGATCCCCGATTCGATTTTGCTCAAGCCCGGCCGTTTGACAGAGGAAGAGTTTAGGCAGATGCAACAGCACTGCATGGCCGGGGCGTCGATTCTCGCTCAAGGAAATACTCCGCTCCTTCAAATGGCAGAGAAGATTGCGGCTCATCACCACGAGCGATACGACGGATCAGGATATCCTTCCGGATTACGAGGCGAAGAGATTCCGATCGAGGCGCGAATTGTTTCGGTGGCAGACGTCTTTGACGCGCTGACCCATGAACGACCCTACAAGAAGGCCTGGGACAGAGAGTCCGCGAAGGCGGAAATTCTATCTCAGAAGGGTCGTCAGTTTGACCCTCAGGTGGTTGACGCCTTTTTAGCGGTTCGTTCGTTCGATTTGTTCTAACCCTGCCGATTAGCCAAAGATAAACAAAATTTGTATAATGAGGTGATTTCGGGTGGATCCATAGCGTGAGCCGATGGGCAGGTTGTTGCACATTGGCCTGTCGAACTCCACGCTATCATGGGTGTGTTTGACTTCGCGTCGCCCTGATCTCGATGGATAGAGGTGACGACGATGGCGGTTTCAGGCCACTTTAGCCCCAAAGTTCTGGTCGTCGATGACGACACGACCAACCTCCACTATCTTCTCCGCCTTCTTAACGTCGGTGGATACGACGATGTGAGAATGGCGATGTCGGGCCGTGAGGCAGTAGTCGAAGGTGCCGCATTCAACCCCGATATCATCCTTCTCGATCTACAAATTCCCGAATTGGATGGCTTCGAGGTTTTAAAAATCCTGCGTCCCCTTCAACGTTCAGGGGTCTACCTGCCGATTCTTGTCTTCACCGCCCAAGCCACTCATAATGTTCGGAAGCGCGCGCTTGAACTGGGCGCAACGGACTTTCTGGCAAAGCCGCTCGACTCGACAGAAATCTTGCTTCGGATGCGGAACTTTGTTTCCATGCGTTACCTGAGTAAGGAACTCAATGAAAGGAATATCGACCTGGAAGAAAGGGTTCGCGAGCACACCCGAGAGTTGGAGCAATCCTATCTCGATATCATCCACCGCCTTTCGCGTGCGAGCGAATACCGCGACAATAACGATGGTGACCACACGCGGCGCATCAGTGAACTGTCGGCCAAGATCGCCTCGGCGCTTGGCCTATCGTCCCAACAGGTTCGCTTGATCAAGGAAGCCGCGCTCCTTCATGACTTGGGGAAGGTCGGGGTTCCCGATTCCATTCTTACGAAAAACGGCAGGCTGAGCCGGAACGAAGAAAGTGCGCTGAGGAAGCACTGCGAGGTCGGCGCATCGATTCTCGCGAACAGCCGCAGTCCGTTATTGCAGGTCGCGGAAAGGATCGCTGCCCATCATCACGAACGATACGACGGCAAAGGTTATCCGTCGGGATTGCGAGGCGAAGAAATCCCGATTGAAGCAAGGGTGGTGGCCCTGGCGGACGCCTACCAAAACCTATTCGAATCCTTTGGCTCGGATCCTGACGCTCTCGAGAGAGCCAAGGCCGAGATTGTGAGTGAAAGCGGATCGCGATTCGACCCCGCTGTGGTCGAAGCCTTTGTGGCTGTCCGACGAATTGACTTTCGCTAGGTGACTGGCGCGAAGGAATTTCTTGCTAGGATCGCTCTCCTAAACGCAGCCGAGACTCGCTGTTTCGAACCTCTGTTCTACATTGGCTGGAGGAAAAACCATCGCTGGCCTTCTGGGTCCTCGGCGCGATACCGCGGACCCGGAAAGCCGGTCTCGATTTCAGAAAGGATCGTCGCACCGGCGGCTTTGGTCCGAGCAAAGTGCGACTCGATGTCGGCCACCTGAACCAGAACGCCATTAAAAATGTAGGGCGCGGTTGACCATTTGGCAGCCGGTGAATAGTGCTCCTGAACAGTCTTCGGCGATTGATAGTCAGGCGTCGGCGAAGCGAGCATGACCACTTGGTCTCCGAACTGCAGTTCGCCGTGGGTCAACCGGCCGCCTTCGACCCACCGCTCCTTCTGCTCACACCCAAAGGCGCGAATCAGCCAATCCATCATGGCCTCCCCGTCCTCGTAGGACAGCATTGGGATGATCGTCTGCGTTCGCTCGCTCATACCGCCATTCTAACCCAATGACTAGTGGGGCTTGTGTTGGGTCATGCTGAACCAGTTGCCCGAATCATCGACCATGATCGCCTCGATACCATAGAATTGCTCCTCGGGCTCCCCTCGAAACTGGACCCCCTTAGCCTTCAGTTCCTCGTAGGTCGCACGGCAGTCGTCGACTTCAAAAACCCCGGCCCCCAGCGTGCCGATTTCTTGAAGTTTCTCAAGCAATTCGGCGCTACCCTCTTGGGCCATTGGACTTCGGATGGGCATGAGAATGATTTCGAAGTCGGGCTGGGTTTTGGGGCCGACGGTCAGCCATCGGAATTCGCCCATCATGGCGTCGGTGCGCACCTCGAAGCCAAGCTTATTCACATAGAAGTCGTAGGCTGAATCCTGATCCTTGACGAAGATGGGAGCGTGTGAGAATCGCGTAACCATGCTTACGATGATATCGCGACGACGCGATTTCTTCTTTTTCGATCTTGCTATTTTGTTGGCAGGGAGTACCGCTGGGTGGTGAAACAGTGGGGAATGAACCGATGTCCCCAAATACGTCCAAGCGCGTATGCGCGGCAGGCTCTGAACCGAAATTCGGTCGGATTCAGCCCGAAACGCTTTCGAAAGAGGGTTGAAAATGTCGCCGGGCTTTCATAGCCAAGCTCGAACGCGATCTCGGTAATGGAGAGACAATTTTCAAGCAGAAGTTCCTTAGCGCGTTCAAGCCTACGCTGAGTCTTGAACTCCTGAGGCGTCATGCCATACCGCTGGGAAAACAGACGATGGAAGTGGAACGGAGACATCGTCGCGGCATCAGCGACCTCGCTCAAAGACACGCCGCCCGCGCAATTGTCTGCGAGGAAGTCGCGGGAGACCGCCAGTCGGTGGATGACCTCTCGATCCATACTTCTATCGTATCACGAGTTCGTCGTGGGGCCCTAGGCGAGCCCCAATCAAGACGAAGTTTCAGGTGCGTAACCCCACACGCGCTTAACCCAAGTGCAATTTTAGGACGCGCGGAGGCAAGTAGTCCCAATTTGAGTCGGGACTACCGAATTTGTTCATGTAATATTCATGTTCGCGCGTCGGCGTTTACTCGGAACTGGCCAGGTGCAGATACATGGACTGGAGGCCAATGCGCCCCGGACCGGTGAATCGGTTGAACACCAAATTTCCGGCGCTGGCGAAGAGCCCAGTCGAGAGCCGCTGCATAATCGTGTCCATCTTCACCGTCACGTCTTTGTAGATCCAACCACCTGGCTCGATGTCGATCATCTCACCGGGAGCGAGCGTCACTTCGAAAACATTGCCATAACCGTGCATCCACAAAATGCCCTCTGGGCCGGAGCAGGTGAAGGTGTCGATGAAGAAGCCGGTGCCCGAAAAGAGCATGTTGGCCAGGCCCTTGACTCTCGTGAACGTGTAGTCCAAGTTATTCGTTGCCGCCAACCACTGATGCTCGCGAACGTCCAAACGTTCGCCGTGGCGGAGGTGGATGCCGAAAACGTGACCGGCGCCATCGCGGCTGAAGCCAATTCGACCTCGTCCCTGCGTCTCGACCATGAATAGCGGCATTCCCGCTACCATTCGCTTGAGTCCGCCAGCGAGAGATTTCACCCCAATATTGAGCGCCGGGTCTTTCCAAAGCAAAATGTGGTGCTCAAAGTAGACCGGCATCTCAGAGATTTCAATTTGAAGAACGGGAACGAGTTCGCCCTGAATGTGATAGGTCACGCCACCGAAATTCTCATCCATGACGTTGGTTTGTTTTGCGACGGGTACAGCCATCTTCTTTACCTCACGCCATTATACAGATTCGTACTTAAGTCACCAAGCTAGGATTTTTCAGGGCGGAAACTGGCGATGAGATCCCGGACCCCGCTGACGGCGACGCCGGTGGCGATGAGCAACAGAATCCAAGCCGGGAAGCCATGGTAGCTGGGTCCCCAACCGAGGGGCCCTTGGCTCCACTTGTATAGCTCGGGCAGGAGATAAGCGAGGAACGCGCCGTAGACGATTCCCATGACGGTATGCATGCATCGCTCACCTGGCGGCAGCTTGCGAACCTTGTCTTCCTCGACGAAATCCCACAGGGTGATCACGATTTCGGCAAGCAGGATGGCAAAAAGAATCCAAGCTAACGGTCCTCGCCAGGTGACGAACCCCAGCGAGCCGATGATAATTGCGTAGCAGAAGTCGCGCACGGCGTGGAGGCGCAGTTCGGTTTGCGTGTGGTCGCCGTGGGGCAGGCGAAGTTTGTATTCGTGGTAGTAGAGCGTGTCGGTCGCGCCGAGGATAGCTTGCACCAAGAGAATCCAGATTGCCGTTTTCATGTCGAGCACAACTCTCCCTCATATTGGCAAATCTGGCCTAGCCCCGGCAAAAGGAATCGCACCCTTGTGTGCAAGCCCCTTTCGCTAGGGCGCTCGGTAGCCTCGATTCTGATGCTTAAGAAATTCGGCAAAGGGCAACCCATCAATCGCGTTCGTATGGAGGAATAGTCCAGCCCGCCGTCCACAATCCGCACTTCAAATTCGAAGGAAATCGGCCACTTCGTCTCGCATAAGTAGCCCTTGTTCTCTGTCTGGATGGTGACGAGTTTTGACTTTTTGAACGTTCGGTCCCACACCTCGGTTCCGTTGTTCGAGCTGATTAATAGTTGGGTGGGAAGATCGCTTCCGGGTTTCGGCAACTGCATGATCCAACAGGCCAGTCTGCTTGTCCAACCTGGGGACCAGACCACGTCGAACGTGCCCTCTGCACCCAGTCCATCGTGGAATGTCTGGAGCGACGGAGCCAACCGCTCGTACTCCGGCCCCAACAGATCGCGGTACAGACCCACGACTAGATTATGCGCCTGACGTCTAGGGCCTAATAGGTAACATCTGCCCATGCATTTTCGGGCCATCACAGGAATCCTCCTCCTTTTGCCGATCGCTTGCCTTGCTCAGGAGCCGCCCAAGCCAACCGAGCCGAAAAAGGACGCCCAGGCGAACATCGAAATCAAGCCGTCTGTCACCAATCACAGCATCGAACTTCGCGGAAAGAAACTGGACTATAAGGCGACCGCCGCCCAGATCCCGCTTCGAAACGAGCAGGGCGAAGTCGAGTGCCGCATGTTCTACGTGGCCTACGAAAAGAATGGCGCGGACGCATCGTCTCGCCCGGTGACCTTTGCTTTCAACGGTGGTCCGGGAAGTGCGACGATGTGGCTCCACATGGGTGCACTGGGACCCAAGCGAGCCCCGATGCCCGACGACGGGTCACTGCCGAAGCCACCCTATCAGGCTGTCGATAACCCAGACACGTGGCTGGATTTCACCGATGTCGTCGTCATCGACGCCCCCGGCACCGGCTACAGCCGTCTCGCCAAACCCGAGCTTGGGAAGAAGTATTTCGGGGTCCGCCAGGACATCCGGGCGTTCACCAATTTCGTCAAGGAATGGCTGAGCGTCCATAACCGCTGGAAGTCGCCTTTGTTCGTGGCGGGCGAAAGCTACGGCGGCATACGCGGCTCGGGTCTGGCCCAGAGCCTCTTCCAGAACGGTATTGCCCTGAACGGATTCGTGAGCATCTCCGGCTCCAGCAACTTCCTCACGCTCGACGGAATGCGTGGCAACGATGCGACGTACATCGGCTTTCTGCCGTCGATGGCTGCCTGCGCTTGGTACCACCACAAGGCGGCTCCGCGGTTCAAGAGCGTCGAGCAGGTCGTAGCTGAATCGACAAAGTGGGTTGACGATGTCTACGGCCCCGCTTTGCTTCGTGGCGATAACCTTTCGGCCAAGGAGAAGGACGAGGTCGCCGGCAAGCTGGCCGAGTATCTTGGACTCACCAAAAAGTACTGTCTCGGTTCAAATCTTCGTGTTCCCGAATGGCAGTTCTTCAAAGAACTGCTTCGGGACGAGGGGCTGTCAATCGGCCGGTACGATGGTCGACTGATAGCCAAAGAAGAGCTGAAGGTCGGGGGCCAACAAGCCAATGACCCAAGTGACGATGCGGTGACGCCGCCGTTCACTAGCGCGATCCACGACTACTTCCTAAACGACCTAGGGCTGAAAACCGACCTCCAATACAACAACTTTGGCAATGTCTACCCTTGGGAGAGCCCGGAGGGGAGCTATCCAGAGACGTCGTCCGACCTGCGGAGCGTTCTCGCCGCGAACCAGCACCTGCGCGTGCTCTACTGCTGCGGGTACTACGACCTCGCCTGCCCTCTCAACGCCACCCTCTATACGATCGACCACATGGGCCTCGATGAAGAAACGAGAAAGCACCTCTCGTTTGCGTACTATCCGGCTGGCCACATGATGTACATCGAAAAGAGTTCGCGTGTGAAACTTCACGACGACGTCGAGAAGTTCGAGCACGACTGCCTGACCGGCAGCAACTAGCGTCCCAACATTGAATTCCCCGAGATTCCTCGGGGAATTTTAGTTTAAGGAGGAGGGTCAATATACCCCCATAGGGTATATTGACCTTAGCGCCATGATATCGAATGTCTCATCTCCGTCTCAGCACCGTTTGCAAATTGTGAAGAGCGCATTGGCAACCCTCGGGGTTGCGGCATTGGCGAACGCCTGTTGCTGGGTGCCGCCGCTTCTGCTCGCCGTCGGAGGAACGGGTGCGCGATTTGCAAAGGTATTGGACCCTTATCGGCCCTACCTGCTGGCGTTCATGGTAGTTCAGTTGGTGTGGGGCTTCCGCAATGCGTATCGGTCACACAAAGGTTGTTGTGGAGAGGATGACAAGCATGCCCGGCGAGTTCGGATCATCACCATGTGGATCATTGCGATCATCGTGATCGCGCTCAATCTGATCCCCCATCACCATTAAGGGGAAGGGGCGGAAACTACCGCCCCTTCGACCGAGCACCGGCTTTCATCTGCCTGACCTCGGTCTGAACCGTGCCCGACGAATTGCTTCCTCGGGTCCAGAGAATGACGATGATCGCGACCGCTAAGGCAATCGCAATCAGGGCGATGACAATTTTGACGGTGCTGGCCGTCGACTGGCTTTGCTGAGCTGACATAGGGAAGTTGGGTCCGCCCGTCTGAAAGCGACGGGCGAAGCTTGGGTCATTCCTCGTTGGAGGGCAAGTTGTCGATGTTGTGCATGCCCCAGTTGTGAACGTCTAACTGCGGAAGCGTCTTGTCCAAGGTCGAGGCGAAGTGGAACCACTTGGCGTGGCCATCCACGAAGGCGTAGTTATTGCCGTTCGTGTGTCGCCCAACGTTCTTCGGATCGGGAATCTGCGAATCCGTGTCGATATCACCGATTTGATAGCCAGAGCCGTCGAGGAAGCCCCGCTCCCAGTTGTCATCCGGCGCCGACGGCCACGGGTGGTAGTCGAAGAAGGCGATACCGGCATGACGTTCGCCAAGGATGATCTGCTCGGCTGGCCGCGAAAACATCGTGAGGTTTGCGCCGTGGGCGAAGAAGCCGTTGATGAGGTAGTCGGTGCGGTAGGTCTGCCAATCGGCAAGGGTTACCGGATAAGGGAAGAGGGTCGGTGTGTCATTGAGGACCGGATCGCGGAAGATGTCCCGACTCTTGATATACGGCTGGAGCGGTTGGAACCAGGTGTACAGGTCGGCGATGGTCTCGTTGGCGGCGAGGTCGTGGTGGGTCTTGCAGGTTTGGTCATCGTTGTCGCCTGCATACAGCATGATCGCCATGACGATCTGCTTTTGGTTCGAGAGGTCGACCGCTTTCTTCGCCGCCGCCTTTGCTTGGGCGAAGACGGGGAAAAGGATGGCGGCGAGGATCGCGATGATGGCGATCACGACGAGCAGTTCGATAAGAGTGAAAGCTCTGCGCATAAGGTTCTCCGGCGAATATTATATACCTATAGGGGGTATATGTATCTATATGAATTCATTCGGGATGAAAAAAAAGCCACCCTCTTTGGAAGGGTGGCTTTGGTATGCACGGTCGGTCTCTTACTTGTAGAAATCGGAGATGTCTTCGTGGAGCTTCTTGAGGCATCCTTCGTCGATATACATCATGTGTCCGGCTTCGTAGTACTTCGTCTGAATGTTGTCTCGCAGGGTGGAATCCAGACCCAGGTGGTTGAGGGTGTATTCGGTGGCAAAGTACGGGGTCGCCAGGTCGTAGTAACCGGAGGCGATGAACACCTTCATGTACGGATTCTTTGACAGTGCGGCGCGCAGTGACTCGGACGTATCCGGGTGGCCGGCGCCCGCATCGCCGTAGGACCAATTCTTCCAAAGCTCGCCGGGGTTGAACACGTAGTAAGGCTGGTCGGTCTCCCAGCCAAGCTCCCGGCGAAGGTAGTCGTTGATCGTCGCCGTATAGGGAGCCATGATCGCGGTCATGGACGGATCGTGTTCAGGGTGCTCGGTCGCGGCGTTCTCATCGATGCCTTTGAACCGGCTATCCAAGCGGCCAACCGTACGCTTTTCGTTGCGCAGAAGCTCCTTGCAAAAGCGGTGGATATTGACGCGAAGATCGGTGGCTTCCACATAGTCTTCGCTCAATCCGGTCAGTGCTGACAACTTCGAACGGACGGTCTTGCGCTCCGCATCGGTCATCGATGCGCCTTTCGCCAGAGCCAACACGTAATCGCTGGCGGCAAACTCCTCGCTTGCTTTCAGGGCGGATTCGAGCGTCTTGTACTTCGTCTTCTTGTGGAACCACGCGGTGGCGGTGTAGGTCGGCAGAAAGACTTGGTACGGCAAGTCGTTGCCTTTGTTGAAGCGCGCGGTCTGGAAGTTCAGGATCGACGAAACCAGCACGATGCTATTGAACGCAATGCCCTTTTCGATGAGGTGACCGGACAGACCAGCCGCTCGCGTGGTTCCATAGCTTTCGCCCACCAGGTGCAGTTTCGAACCCCATCGGTTGTTTCGCGTCAGGTAGAGCCGAATGAACTCGCCGATCGACTCGATGTCGCCTTCCAAGCTCCAAAACTTCTTGCCACCATCCTTTTTGGCCGGGCGGCTATAGCCGGTCCCAATCGGGTCGATGAAGACGAGATCGGTGTTCTCCAGCCAGGTGTACTCGTTGTCGACGAGTTTGAAGGGCGGCTTCGGCATGTTGCCGTCCGCTTCCATCACGACTCGCTTCGGGCCAACGACACCAAGGTGAAGCCAGACCGACGAGCTTCCCGGTCCGCCGTTAAAGCTGAACATCACAGGGCGATTCGAGGGGTCCTTGACGCCGTCTTTGGTGTAGGCGATGTAGAAAATGCCGCCTTCCGGCTCGCCAAATTCATCGTTGATCGGCATCAGGCCGACGGTGGCGGTGTACTTTAGGTCACCGACCTTATGCTTGGTCACAACCGGACCCTTGGAGAAATCGAGGGGGTAAGTCTGTTCCTTCTTGCCTTCTTCGGCCTTCGGAGGCGCTTCGCTCATTCGTAACTTTTACCCGCCGGACGGGATGGATTGGTGGACTCTCGGTTTGACATTGAACGAATCAGTACGATGGTAGTAAGATTCAGGAGTCAGGGTTGACTCATGGATTCCAATCAGAACTTCTCCCGCCGAAAATTCCTCCAAACCACCGCGACGACCGCCGCCGGGCTCAGCTTGGGCACATCGTCATTCGCCAGCATGGGTATCGAAAAGATGCCGGAAGGCGCCAAGAAAAAAGCCGCACCCAGTGACAAAATCGTCATGGGCCTCATCGGCTGCCACGGCATGGGCGCCGCCAATATGCGCAACCTGCTCAACTACGACGACTGTGCGTTTGCCGCTATCTGCGATGTCGATACCTCGCGCATGGGAGACGAAATCAAATTCCTGACCGACAAGAACGGCAAAAAGCCGGACACCTACACGGACTATCGCAAAATGCTGGAGCGAAAGGATATCGATGCGGTGGTCATCGGCTCGCCCGACCACTGGCACGCCCTCAACCTGATTCATGCTTGTGAGGCGGGCAAAGACGCCTACTGCGAAAAGCCGATCAGCCACAACTTTGTCGAAGCCAAGGCGATGATGGCGGCCAAAGCGCACTTCAACAAAGTCGTGCAGGTTGGAACTTGGCAACGAAGTACGCGAGAGTTTCACGATGCGATCGAATACATTCGCGCCGGAAAGCTTGGCCGAATCACCCACTGCCGCGTCTGGGGATGGGACGGAACCAAGATCGGCCATCAAAGCCCGACAACCCCTCCTTCGACCCTCGACTATGACATGTGGTGCGGACCAGCCGAAATGAAGCCGTACCAAGCGAACAAGACTCACTACAATTGGCGATGGGTTCGAAATACCGGCGGCGGAATCACCACCGACTGGGGAGTCCACATGATCGACATTGCCCTGCTGGGTATGAGCAAGGGACTCGACCTGGTGATGCCCGATGAGGTCGCAACCTACGGCGGACTCTGGGCTTCCGACGGCGACGATCGCGACACCTTTGACAGCGTGGAATCGGTGATGCGATTCAGTGATCCAGATTTCGTCCTGACCTGGTCCCTCTTGAGAGATCATCCCGGCAAGGATGGCAACGGTTGCGAATTTATCTCAGCCGATGGACGAACGCTACGAGTTTGGCGAGGCAACTGGCTCATTCTCGATGCCAACGGAAAAGAACTTGAAAAAGAACCAGCGGCGCCGTTGGATTCGGATCACTGGCGAAACTTCCTCGACTGCGTCAAGAGCCGAGAGAAGCCGCGATCCGATCTTCACTCAGTTGGCCAGACGACCATCGCCTGCCACCTTTCCAACATGGCCCTGTACTCTGGGCAAACGGTGAAGTTCGACAAGAAGAAGATGGACGTGATTGGCAACAACGGCAAGAACAACCTGTCCTACTCGCGAAAGTATCGAAAGGGCTACACGCTCAAGCAGTACTAGCCAGTACAGCCGTCTAAAAGCCCTCACCGTTCAACGGTGAGGGCTTTGCTTTGTAGGTTCCTCAAAATATACAGCGGGCCTCCAGTTCCGGCAAAAACCGCCAAACATAACAAAGTACTTGAGGTTTTTGACCATGTTGAAGAGTTTTGTTCGTGCCGGGCTTCTGCTCGGAATAGGTGCCGGTCTGGGCATTTGGTTTGCTCCAGCAGGCACACGTCACGCGATGGCGGCCAAACTTGGCATCGTCCAAGGTAAGGCTAGCGAATTCCATCAGCACGTCGGATCGCGCTGGTTAGCTTCTGCCGAAAAATCGCTGGCATCCATGCCAAAAGTCGATGTTTCGAAACTCAATCGCGAGCAGTTTGCCACCTGGGTGGACTCGGCCAAGAAGACCTACGCAACGGTTTCCGACGAGGTGATTCGAACTAAGAAAACGGTCGACGCGGTCGGTCTGTATTTCGAGAAAGCGAAGGACGATATCCGCAAAGGAAACGAGCAACTCGCAAAGATCTGAAACGCAGACGAAGACCCGTTGCAAAACGATTCAGTTTTTGACCATAATAAAGGTTCTGCCGGGTGCGCGCCCGAATCTCATCAAAGCCGCACCGAGTTGAGGATTGTCCCATGGCGAAGAAAAAAGGCGAAATCAGAGAAATTATCCGGCTCGTGTGCACCGAGGATGGGAAGAGTTATTACACGACCACCAAGAACAAGCGAAACACTCCCGACCGACTTGAGCTGATGAAGTTCAATAAGAACCTGCGCAAGTACACGTTGCACCGAGAGAAGAAGTAAGAGGACGACAGAAGAAATGCCAAATCCTAAGCGACGATTTAGCCACCAGCGAACGGCCCTGCGCCGTACCAATTATACGACCGAACTGCCGGAGATCACCTCGACCAAGCAGGTCGATGGCGAGCCGTTCCGAAAGAACCACAACGCCAGCCCCGAGGGTTACTACAAGGGCCGACGACTTCCCGGCTTCAAGGACTAAGGCTTCTCAACCTCAACTGAATGCCGTCTTCTTTCGCGGAAGGCGGCATTTTTTTGCGCCGAAATCGACTATAAACTAAGGGCATGCGCCAGTTCTGGAAGTTCTCGAAGCCGCACGGAGTCGGATATGGCATCAGCAAAGGCTTCTACCTTTCGGTCCTGGGTGGGACGCCCGTCCTTCCCCCGATCTCCGCGATCGTGAGTCCGAAAGCCGCCAACGGCGCATTGGAAGGGTTCGGCGCGCCGCTGGTCGATAGCAAGGACAAAGCATTGCTGGATTCACCGATGATCCGTGGCACCTACGCCCTCGCGACCAAAGACCGCAAGACCGTCGTTCGGCTAATGGTGATGTCGGCCGAGGAAGCTGGATTCTCACCCGATACCATCGCGAAAAGCGCGTTGGCTTCGCGCCTGTCTCCCGATCTGCTGGCCCGGCTCCGCTCCACCTGGCACCTCATGCAACTCAGTTTCGAGAGCTTCGACCCGGATGTCTATCCCTCGCTCGACTTCATTCTCGGGATCGCCACTAGGCTTGGGACGCTCACGAACGCCGTCATAGCCGATCCGATTTCGGAGCGCTACCTGATGCCGAACGAGCTGTTCATGCGACCCCGAACCGATCCGAGCGTCGATGCCCGCGAGCATATTTACGTCCACAGCCGCCCCGAGGGCATGAATTGGCATGTCTTCACCAAGGGCCTCTCCAAGTTTCTTCAGCCCGAGTTGGAGCTGTATGGTGTTGCACCCGGCGACCAAGAAGAAGCGGCTCGGTTCCTCATGGCCGCATCCCAAGGCGTCCTCCAGGGCTTTCTAATTCAGAACGGATCGGAGGTCGGTCCCTTCGAGGCCCGTGCCGGGGGAACCAACAAAGCGCTGTGGGGCAACACGGCGGTGCTGGAACTGCTGCCGCCCACCGGGAAGCCGGTCGGCGAACTCCTGAGAATGCTCCACTGACGGGTATCCTAGAGAGGTATGAAGCTCCGAGAAGGGGATAGAGTTCGCATCGTTACCCGCGAAGTCACCGAAGACGACCGAAAGACCAACCGCTACTACGGTCACATGGCGGGCTTGACGGGTTCCGTGGCGAACATCTATGGCGACGCCGAGATCGCCGTTCAGGTCGATATCAACACCCTGACGAAAGTCTCGCAAGACGTGCATCGCGAGGCAACGGTCCGTATGCGCGCCAAGCTCAACGACGCCCTCAGCGAAGTCCAGCGCAAAGAACTGACGAAGGAAGAACTGGAGTTCGACACTCACTTCATGCTCCTTTGCCACTCACAGGATTTGGAGAAGATTTAGTTGGCCGCCGATTTTAGCTTCGATATCGTCTCGAAGGTTGATCCCATGGAGATCAAGAATGCCATGGATCAGGCTGACAAGGAGCTTTCGAATCGCTACGACTTCAAGGGCACGAAGGCCGAACTGATCTTCGACGGAAAGCTCGACATCGTGCTGGTCGCTGACGACGAATTCCGAATGGAACAGCTCAAGGACATCGTGTTCAGCAAGATGCTGAAGCGCGGCATCGACGCCCGCCAGATCGAGTGGGGCAAGGTCGAGCCATCCGGCAACATGACGGTCCGATGCAAGCTGAACCTGAAGCAGGGCATTTCGCAAGACAAAGCGAAGGCCCTCGCGAAGCAGATTCGGGATAAAGGGCTGAAAGTGAACGCCCAAATTCAGGGAGAAGAAGTCCGCGTTTCGGGCAAGAGCAAAGACGACTTGCAGAAGACCATCCAATTCGTCAAAGGGCTCGACCTCGACTATCCGGTCGACTTCATCAACTTCCGTTAACAATGTCCGACCTGCACGTTCGTCCCAACGTCCTCAAAATGACGCCCTACTCGCCGGGCAAACCGATTGAGGAAGTGAAGCGGGAGCTTGGCCTCACGCGCGTCATCAAGCTGGCGAGCAACGAGAATCCGCTTGGTCCGTCGCCGAAGGCGGTTGCCGCCATCAAAGAAGCGGCTGATCAAATCCATCTTTATCCCGACGGCTCGGCCTTTCTGCTTCGTCAAGCCTTGTCGGAGCACTACAGCCTTCCTATTAGCCAAATCATCGTGGGCAACGGAAGCGACGAACTCATCCATCTGCTCGGGCAGATTTTCCTGGGTTTGCCGGAAGACGAAGTCATCGTCGGTTACCCGTCGTTTGTCCGCTACGATGCTTCGGCGGGTCTGGCTGACTGCCAACTGGTTCGAGTGCCCTTGACCGAGGATATGCGCCTCGACCTGGGGGCGATGGCTGCGGCGGTGACGGACAACACTCGACTCGTCTTCATCGCCAACCCCAACAACCCGACGGGCACGATCGTGACCTCGGACGAACTGGACCGGTTCTTAGCTGCGATCTCTAGCGATGTGGTCGTGGTCCTCGACGAAGCCTATTTTGAGTTCGCCGACGGCACGCCGGGTTATCCAAACTCGCTTGACTACATCAACCGCTATCCGAACGTGGTGGGCATGCGGACCTTCAGCAAGACCTACGGCCTCGCCGGGATTCGAGTCGGCTATGCTTTTGTCTCGGACACGATTAGCGACGCCATTGACCGCGCTCGCGAGCCGTTCAATGTGAACCTCATCGGCCAGGTTGCCGCCAAGGCCGCCCTCGGAGATCGCGACCATTTGCAGAAGACGGTCGAACTCAATCGTCAAGGTCTGGAGCGTATGGAGAAAGCCTTCCTCGAACTCGGCGCAAAGCCGTTCAAGAGCTACGCAAACTTCATCATGGCCGACCTGGGCCAACCGGCTCGTCCAGTCTTCCAAGCCCTCCTCGAACGGGGAGTGATCACCCGCTCAGGAGACGTCTTGGGCATGCCGAACTGCCTCCGCGTCAGTGTTGGAAACGCAGAAGAAGTTCAGATTTTTGTCGAGGAACTAACCAAAGTACTCGGTTAGTCGAGGAACGTTGTCATCACTTTGGCCGCCGGCACAATGCCGTGGACAACTTGCTTTTCAACGGTATAGGTTTGGTCGAACTTCGCCTCGATTGCGGACAAGGCGGTTGACAGGATGCAGTCGTCTACTTCGCTCAGGAGGTAGACCTTGATCTTAACGATTTGGTGAGATAGCGTTAATTTGACGCCAAGAACACCCAATTCCCACAAAGGAGCGAACGCCTCCGCAATGGTGCGCTCAAGGTTATCCTTTTCGTAAACACTATCCTTAGCGTTCTCTGGCATGGCCGGTATCCCCACACTATGGAATAACGTACGATTTCCATTTTCGTTCAAGTTCCGAACAAAATGGGCGTTTGTTAACACATGATAACACGAGCCTCCAGCAAAGACAATTCAAATGTTTTTCTTACATTCGGAAGTCTATGGGTCTAAAGTCCCAGAAGCATTTTTGGAGGGCCAAAGGCGATTGATGAAACGAAAGACGGCTGAGGCGGGTAACTTTTCGCTAGATGACTGCGGCCAGTGAGATTGAAATCCTCGTTCGATCCAAATACCCGATTCTCTACATCGTTTCGTGGGAGGAAAGGCGAGTGGAAGCCGCACTCCTTCGCATTGCGTCCGAGCTTAAACGAACCCTGCATGTGTGGTCGCTGACCCAGGGCATGCGCCCGTCGGTCCCGCAGTCGCAGGGCAAATCCTCTCTGCCGGGCGAACTCGAAGCCCTTGCCCAGGTGTATGAGTCCGGGGAGGGCACCATTTTCCTGCTGAAGGATTACCACCCGTACATGAAGGATCCCCGCGTGATCCGCCTTCTGCGCGATATCGCCTTCAAACTTCGCAGTCGGGCGCAGACGCTTGTGCTCATGGGGCCGACCCTAAACCTGCCATCCGATCTCGAAAAGGAAGTGTCGGTCGTGGACTTCCCGTTGCCCGATGCGACCGAAATCGGCGGGGTTCTCGATAAGGCTCTCACCGCCGTCAAGGACAATCCGAACATCGATTCGAAGGTCTCCGATGAGGACCGCGAGACGATCATTAAGAGTTGCCAAGGGCTGACGCTCGACGAAATTGAGTCGGTATTCGCTAGGAGCATCGTTCAGACCAAGAAGTTTGACCAAGAAGTCATCCTCGAAGAAAAGCAACAGATCATCCGCAAGACGGGAATTCTCGAATACTATCCACCCAATAACTCGCTGGCCGATGTCGGCGGTATGGAATCGATCAAGGAATGGCTTGACCAGCGGTCCACTAGCTTCACCGACAAAGCTCGCGAGTTCGGCATTCCTGTGCCCAAGGGCATTCTTTTGCTCGGCGTCCAAGGATGCGGCAAGTCGTTGACAGCCAAAGCGATCGCGGCTAACTGGAAGCTTCCGATGCTTAAGCTCGACGTCGGACGAATCTTTGGTTCGCTCGTCGGCCAAAGTGAAGAGAACATTCGGAAGGCGATCAGTACGGCCGAGTCGGTTGCACCCTGCATTCTTTGGGCGGATGAACTTGAGAAAGGCTTTGCCGGCACCAGTTCCGTCGGGGATAGCGGCACCACGGCCCGGGTCTTTGCCACCTTCCTCACCTGGATGCAGGATAAGACCGCACCGGTCTTTTTGATTGCCACCGCCAATGACGTCTCGGCGCTGCCGCCCGAGCTTTTGCGGAAAGGTCGATTCGACGAAATCTTCTTCATCGATCTCCCCAAACTCAAGGAGCGAGAGCAGATTTTCGACATCCACTTGCGCAAACGCAAGCGTGACCCCAAGACATTTAAGCTCAAACTCAAGCCGCTCGCCGAGAAGACCGAAGGCTTCAGCGGCGCCGAAATCGAGACGGTCGTGGTGGCCGCCCTTCAGCGCGCCTACCACGAGGACCGCGATCTTATCCAGGACGATCTTGTGAAGGAGGTCGCCGCCTGCGTGCCGCTCAGCGTGATGATGAAAGAGGATATGGAAGCGTTGCGAGATTGGGCGCACCTGCGTGCAAGGCCCGCCTCGTGAGGGCCGTCATTCCCGCTGCGGGGCATGGAACCCGCATGCAAAGCGTGACTCATGGCGGCGCGAAGGAACTTTTGCCGCTCGCGGGCCGGACCGTCATCGAACACGTGTTGGCAGAGGGTTTCAAGCACTGTGACCATGCGATTGTGGTTTGGGATATCACCAAAGGCGAACTTCCCGACGGCGTGGCCTGGGTTCCGCAAGTACCTCAACGTGGCCTCGCTCCGGCCATTGCCAGCGGAGTTACAACCGAAGACTCCAACTTAATCCTCCTTCCCGACGCCGTCTTTTTGCCCTATGATCCCGCCGGAAAAATGGTCGCGATGGGCGAGGGCGACATCGTTCTTGCCCTCACCAAAGTGGGGGATGACGAGGTTAACAAATTCGGAATTTGTGAAGTGGACGAGGACGGCTGGGTCACCAAAATGCTGGAAAAGCCTTCTCCTTCGGAGACGGAAAGCCGATGGGCGATCTGCGGAAGGTATAGAATGTCCGGGAAGGCGGCGGCGCTGCTGCTTGAGTTGGTTGCGCAGGCGCCCCTGGGTGGGTCGGAAACCGACCTCTCTTCCTTCTTTCGCGAAGCCCAGGAGCGAGGAATGCGGATCGCAGGATGCTTCTTGGACAGCTCCATTCGGCGGTTCGACTGCGGCGACCCGACTGGCTACGCCGATGCCGTCGAGGCTTTTGCATCATGAAGATTTCCTATTCCGCGCCCGGACGGGCGGGAATTCTCGGCAACCCGAGCGACATTTACGGTGGTAGCGTTATCTCGTGCGCCACGCCCGCCCGAAACACATGCACCATCGAAGAAGCGGACGAATGGGACCTGCCCGCAGACACCACTCTTTGGGATGCTGCGGTTAAGCGACTGCCGACCAACAAGAAATATCGCGTCACTTGGCACTCAGAAGTGCCGCGCTCCAGTGGACTTGCGGGATCGACCGCCTTGCTGGCGGCGACGGTAGCGTGTCTGACTGAGGTTCACGAGGACTTTCGGGAGTTCGCCGAGCTTGTCCGCGATATCGAACTGCGCGAAGCCGGAGTCGTTTGCGGGTACCAGGACGCTTATATGGTGGTCCACGGCGGCATGAAGTACCTCAACTTTGAGGGGAAGCACCCCATTGACAGCGGCCCGCTTGGCCGGGTCAAAGACGTTCGTCTAAATGGTCAGTTTCTGTTGATCACGACCGGCGTGGAGCGGCTCAGTGGCTCGGTTCACGGTCCGATCCGCGACCGATGGCTCGCGGGCGAAAAGGAAGTCGTGGACGCCATGGAAGAACTGGCGGATATGGCCGATTCGGCCAAAAACGGACTCTCGATTAACGACCTCGGCCACCTGATGACGCGTAACTTTAAAATCATCCAAATGCTGGGCGGATCGGGCGAATCCATCGACCGTTTGGTGCAGGACTGCCTGGGCTGTGGTGCGGTTTCGGCCAAGCTCGCCGGTGCAGGTCTCGGCGGAACCGTTATTGCCCTTACCGAAGACCCAGACGACCTCCAGCAAAGATTGACCGAAATGGGATATACCAAGTTCTTGCGGCCGGTTGCGGACGAGGGATTGAGAAAAGAAGCATGAGTTGGAAGCTAAGCGCTTTTGCGGATGAGATCGACGGGGATATCGAGGTTCAATTTGCCCACCTGAAGGAGAACGGAATCGGCTTGGTCGATCTCCGCTCCGCCTACGGCAAAAACGTCATGGCCCTCAGCGACGAAGAGATCGCGTCGTACGTGGCTCGTGCCGCCGACTTTGGCGTCACCGTCAACTGCATCGGCTCGCCCGTCAACAAAGTCGTGATGGCCGATTCGCCCGCCGAAGCCGAACTCGATAAGACCAAGCGAGCCATCGAGGCGGCGAAGTTCGCGGGCACGAACCGCATCCGATTTTTTACACCGCAAGGCGACGACTTCGATGCCGTCTGTGCCTGGATCGAGCCTCAAATCAAAGCCGCCGATGAGGCGGGAGTCGTGCTGATGCACGAGAACGACGCCAAATACTACGGCGCGTACCCTGACAACGCCAAGAAGCTGGTTGAGCGATTCGCCTCGCCGAGCTTCCGGTTCGCCTTTGACTTTGCGAACACGGTTCAGATCGGCTTCCGCGCCATGGACGACTGGTTCCCGTGGCTCCTCCCCTATCTGGAGACCATCCACATCAAGGATGCCCGCGAGGACGGTAAGGTCGTGCCCGCGGGTGAGGGCGTAGGTCAGGTCAAGGAAACGCTGGCTTGGCTGAAGGCGCAGGGATGGGAAGGCGTGCTCTCAATCGAGCCGCACCTTCAGTTCGCCGGTGACCGGGGCGGCTTTTCCGGCATTGAGTCTTTTCAAATCGCAACGAACGCAATCAAGGGGATCATGGCAGGCTTATGAGCGAGATTAGATTTGGCATTTTGGGGTGTGGAAATATTTCGAAGACCCACGTCCACGGCATCACGCATTCGGACGGCGCGACGCTGGTCGCGGTGTGCGACGAAGTCGGCGAGAAGGCGAAAAAGTTGGGCGAAGAGGTTTCGGTCGCCGCGTTTTCGAACTTCGATGAGTTCGTGAAAGAGGTTGACGCCGTGGTCGTGGCTCTGCCGAGCGGCATGCATGCCGACTACGCGGTGCGCGCCGCCGACCACGGAAAGCACGTCCTCACCGAAAAGCCGCTGGATATCACGCTAGCTAACGGATTGCGGATGGTCGAGGCTTGTGAAGCGGCTGGTGTCAAGCTCGCTTGCATCTCCCAACACCGCTTTGCCCGCGACATGAAGCGCCTCCACGATGCCGCTCAGGGCGGCGAGCTTGGGACGCTGATCCAGGGCGATTCGTACACCAAATGGTTCCGAAGTCAGGGTTACTACGATAGCGCCGGATGGCGCGGCACCTGGACGATGGATGGCGGCGGATGCTTGATGAACCAAGGCGTCCACTACGTCGATATGATTCAGTGGATCATGGGCGGTGTCCGGTCGGTACAGGCTCGGGTTCGCACTGCGTCTCATACCATCGAAGTGGAGGACCAGGCGATTGCCATGGTCGAATACAACAACGGCGCGCTCGGCGTGATCCAGGGCTCGACGTCGGCCTACCCGGGTATGTCTGAACGAATCGAGGTTCACGGCACCAAGGGAACGGTGGTCATCGAGGGAGATCGGGCCAAGATTTGGGTCACTAAAGAGGTCGAAGAGCAGGAGCCATTTGGCCCTTCAGTCACGCTCGGAAAAGCTCACGACTTGGACGATGATCCGACGACGGCAACCTGGAATGAAGCTCATCGGCTTCAGATTCAGGACTTTACGAACGCTATCCGAGAGAACCGCGATCCGTTTATCACCGGACGCCAGGCGTTGGAACCGCTGAAGGTCATCTTGGCCATTTATGAGAGTTCGCACCGAGGCGGCTCACCGGTAGGCCTCGAGGAGTTGCTACCTTGAAGTTCGGAGCTCAACTGTACACGCTTCGCGACTTTTGCAAAACCCGCGATGGCTTCCACGATTCCCTGAAGAGAGTGGCGGCCATGGGCTACGAAGGTGTGCAAGTTTCGGCTGTCGAGGCCTTCTTGACGGAAGTCTCTCCGACGGAGCTTAAAGGGTGGCTCGACGAACTCGGGCTGACCTGTTGCGCAACACACCGTCCGTGGGATCGCCTGATGGAGCATTTGGACGAAGAGATCGACATCCACAAGACGATCGGGTGCCATGTTGTTGGCATCGGCATGGGTCCCAAGAAATGCTTTGATGGCGGACCATCGGAGTGGCGCAATTGGCTCAAAGATGTTGACCGAGTCGTGACAGAAATGTCTGAAAACGGCCTCGTATTTGCCTACCATAACCACGCTATCGAATTCGAGAAGAAGGACGGCATCCGGGCGATCGACATTCTGGTTGCCGAAGCCAACCCTGATCTGCAGTTCATTTTGGATACCTATTGGGTTCATCACGCTGGTGGGTGTTGTGTGGACTGGATCAACCAGCTTCGCGGACGACTCGACGTAGTTCACCTGAAGGACAAGGCGGTTTCGGGCTGGGATACCCGCTATGCGCCTGTTGGCGAGGGCAACCTACCTTGGCACTCTATTCTTCCAGCCTTGGACGATGCGGGCACCGTCTGGGGCGTGGTCGAGCAGGATGATTGCTACGGAGAGGACCCGTTTGACTGTCTAGATCGATCCATCAAGTATTTGAACCAAGCGTAGACTTCGGTGTTAGAATGAGAGGGATGGAACGGCGTCCAACGAAGATTCAGGAAAGGCTGATTTACGGTTGGATGTATGGCCCGACATTGGTCACCCTGTTCGGACTCGCCATTGTTTGCCTAGTCATTGACGGACCATTGGCTGAGCGCTTGACGTGCGCTTCTGTCTTGATACTCATTGGGGGCGTTTGCGTCTTAGTCTTTCGAAAGCTCATCAAAAGGCCCCTTATCCTTCCCAATACTTCCTCTTATCGGAAGCTCCTATATGGAAGCTTGCTCTTCGGACTCGTTGTGACGATTACCAATGGGCTTCTTAATAGAGGAGGGCAGTTTTTCAACGAGTTCACTCGAAATGCCATTCTTTTCTGCTTGCTTTACGCTCCGTTTGCATTGTTTCAGCCGCCTACCATCCGTCGAGACTTCACTAGAATCCGATAGTCCTTACCTAACCAACTTCCTCGCGGTAGGGTTCAAATGCGGGTAAACCAAGCAACAGTATGTTCTTGCTTCCAATGTTGCTAGCCAGCCACCAAACTCCGGTTCTGCCCGCTCTCTATGGTCCGGTGGCGCTCCACTTCAATCTGGCTACGACCGGAAACCCGTTCGATCCGGCTGTCAACGACGTCCGAGTGATCTTCCACAAAGGCAGCCTTTCCGAAGAACGACTTGCTTACTATTCTCACGATCAGTGGCACGTCAAGGGCTATGTTTCCGAGCCTGGCTCGTACACCGTGGATATTGAACTGAACGGAGAAAAGAAGGCGACCGTCCCGGAAATCAACGTTCCCGGCCAGACTCAAAAGGGCATTATCCATGCGGAACACCAATGGTTTTTCGACGGTTCGGGTCGGCCGTTTTGGCCAGTTGGCATCAATACGGCGTGGGGCTCCCAGGGGAAGCCGGTCACCTCTTACTTCCCGAAAATGAAGGAGGCAGGCATGAATTGGGCCCGCGTGTGGGCGTGCCACTGGGACGACCATAACCCCTATTGGACCATCAATGTTCCCAAACCCAAAGACGACTGGATGAGCGAGGACGTCCTCGACCGATGGGACGACATCGTCAAAGCGGCGGAGAAAAACGACATTCATTTTCAGTTTGTTTGCTTCCACCATGGGCAGTGGTCCTCGACCGTCAATCCCAACTGGCAGGACAACCCTTGGAACAAGGCGAATGGGGGCTTTCTCACCTCGGCTTCCGACTTCTTTACCGACCCTGAGGCTAAGCGGCGAACGAAGATGCTGCTCCGCTACCTAGTGGCGCGGTATGGCTACTCGCCCTCGATCATGGCTTGGGAGTTGTTCAACGAGGTGCAGTTCACGGACCGGGCCCGCGACAAGAACGATTGGGAAACGATCGGAAAGTGGCACGACGAAATGGCGACCTACATCCGTTCTATCGATAGCGCGCACCACCTGATCACGACCAGTTCTGAGTTGGATAAGCCAATCTGGCGGGAGATGGATTACATGCAGGGACACGGCTATCCGTCTAGCGTTGCCGGAATGTTGGCCGGAACCAAGAACGACGGGCCAAAGCCGGTCTTCTTCGGCGAAATTGGTCCGTCGGGAGCCGGAAGCGACAAGATGGCGAACATTGCCGCCCGCCGCGAGGGAGTGTGGGCCGCCTTCTTTGCCGGACATGCGGGTGCAGGCGAATATTGGTCGTGGGACCAGATGGACGACGACGCGTTCAAAGCGTATGGCTTCTCCATCGAACTCCTCAAGCACCTTCCTCCGACGATGACGTTTCAGCCGCAGGCCGTCCAATGCAAGGTCGCGATGGGTGGCGATTTGACGTTCAGACCCGGGCGAGGTTGGGATAAGTCGGACCTGATGACATTCAACCTACCGGGCGATGCCAGCCCGGCCAAGTCTGGCCAGCTTTCGAGCTTCGTTCAGGGTACGTCGCATCGCGACATGCAACCCCAGCCGATCCAGTTTACCTTTGATAGTCCCAAAGCGGGCACGATGACGATGAAGGTCGTCGAGGTCTCGGGGAGCGTCGGTCGGGTCGAGGTCATGCTTAACGGCAACAAGGTCACAGAGAAGGATTTCGAACCTGGGCAAAAGTCGGGGCAGATTTCGGTTGGATATTCCGCCGGGCACAACGTCCTCATCGTCAACAATGTGGGGTCGGACTGGGTCAATGTGGGCTCGTTCACCTTCACCGGTATCGCCCCGCTGGCCACGGTCGAAGCAGTTCGCAGTGGTCTGATTACGGTAGTCCATGCCACCGCTACAAAGCCCGATGTTCCTATCGACCTCAGCAATCTCGGCAACGAACGGTTCGGCAACGCGCAGATGTTCGATCTCGATACCCTCAAAATGACGCCTGTTCCCAAGACTTTCAGGAATGGAAAGGCGTCCCTGGTGCTTCCCGGCAAGGACGTCATCATCGTTTTTCGACCGTGAAGGAAACCGTCGAGCTCAGAACGCGAGTTCGCGACCTCGTCCTCCGGCACGGCTGGAACGCGACATGCTACCAAACCGTCAATCCGATCTTCGAATACGCTTTTTATGAGGACCTCGACGCATTCGTCGCGTTCGTCCGCGCCCGGGGGGTGCGGGTTGCGGCGGGAGCGCCAGTGTGCCCTCACGAAAACCTGGAGCAGGTGCTCGACCGCTTCGACCAAGAGGAAAAATCGGACGTTTTGTACTTTGGCGCAGGGGCTCGGGTCAAAGACGCCTTGATGGCCCGCAACCGAAAGAGCGTGGTGTCGTTGGGCGCTCAGCCGGTGTGGAGCCCTCAGCACTGGAACACGGCAGTTCTGCGCCGAAAATCGCTTCGCTACCAATTCAACCGAGCCCGCAACAAGGGCGTGCGGGTACGCGAGTGGACGACATCGGAAGCCGAGAATTCGACGGCATTAGAAGGTGTGCTGAAGGAGTGGTTGAACACCCGAGGGCATCCGCCCCTACACTTTCTGGTCGAGCCCGAGACGCTAGGGTTTCTGACGGATCGTCGGACGTTCGTCGCCGAAGTCGACGGCGAACCGGTGGCGTTTCTAAACCTGTGTCCGGTGCCGATGCGCAACGGCTGGCTGACCGAGCAGTTTCCGCGTAAGCGCAATTCGCCCAACGGCACGATCGAGTTGCTCATGCATGAAGCGGCCCAAATTGTCGCCGCCGACGGCGCGGAATATCTGACGATGGGATTGGTTCCGTTTTCGATCTACGGCGCAATCAACGAGAATCCGGCTTGGTTGCGGCAAGTCATGAGCCTGACGCGGATTTTCGGTAAGCCGTTGTACTCGTTTACCGGTCTGAATGAGTTCAAATCGAAGTTCAATCCTGAAGAGTGGGAGCCGGTATACGCGGCGGTCACACGCCGAGGGTTCCGCTATTCCGACCTGATCGCGGTTGCCGAGGCATTCACCCGAGAGCCGTTCGTCAACACCCTCAAGCGTTTGGCGGCCAAGACGTTTGAGCGATAATACGCCATGGGCAAACGTGCCTTTCAAGTTCTTACAATCGTCCGTCTTCGTGCGCCAGAGACGCCCGTGCCCGATACGGACGAGGATGAACGAATTCAGGCGGAGCACATCGCTTACCTGACGGGCTTAAAAGAACAAGGCATCCTTCTGCTGAATGGTCCGGTTCGTCGAGTCGACGATTCTCGGTTTTTGGGAATGAGCATCTACTCGGTTGGCGTCGACGAGGCGCGCGCCTTTGCGCTGGCCGACCCCGGAGTCAAGGCCGGATGGTTTGAAATTGAAGCCGACAAGTGGCTCCTTCCGTGTATTCCGACGATGATGGGCGACCGAGTCGATCTCGAACTCTGATGCTGGAATCTCTGCTTGATCTTTGGTGGTCGTCGCCCGATGTCGTTTACTCGGATGAGTACGTCGTGCGGAGCCAAACGGACGGATATTGCCGAGTGATGCCGCGCAAGTTTTTGGGGGCGATGACCGACGACATCATCGAACGAGAGATCGTGTACCACCGGCATCTCGGGCGTTCCTTCGAATGGACTCAGACGGGCTTCGGCGACGAGAACAAAATCCTCGATCGATTAGAATCTCACGGCTTTGTCATCGGGACGAAGGAGGTTATTTGCCAGATCGACCTTGAGGCGTTCGATTTGTCGGAACGCTCAGAAATCCGAGTCGAACGGGTGCAGGATGAGCAGGGCTTGGCGGATTTTCGGGCTGTGGCGGAGGAGGTTTTTGAGAAGGATTTCGCGTACACAACCGGGGTCCTGCGCGAGTGCTTGGCTAGTGGAAGCCGGAAGCAAATTGGCTTCGTGGGTTACGATGGTGACTATGCCGTAAGCATCGGTCGATTGGACACGCAGGGCGATTCTCTGATCGGCGGGCTCTATACGGGTGGCACTCGCAATGAGTATCGTGGGCGAGGGTTTTACCGAGCGGTGGTTGGTAGGCGAGCGGAATACGCGAGAGAGTTGGGACTGAGGTACCTGTCGGTCGATGCGAGGCCGACGAGTCTGCCGATTCTGCGGCGGCTGGGATTTGAAGAGGTCGTGGAAAGTTGGCCGTGCGAATGGAATCCGTAGGATCCAGACTCAATCTGGTTTGGTGGCTATCCATGCCTTGCCAGGGCAAGGTGGGCATTTTGGATTAATGGCACAAAATGGCACGAATTAGCCCTTGACTTTGCGCTTTCTGGGGACTTATAGTGTGTCAGTTTTATGAACATTTCATAAAACTATTTATCAATTTTCGTATTTGCCAAAAGGGGAGGGAATTTGTGAGGAAATTCAATCCATGTCAATTACTAAGAAGACAATCCGCTCGACTTCCGGGCGATTACCCATTACGGGTTTGTCACTCTCTGCAGGGGTTCTATTACTAGCGGCGGGGCTATTGGCCAAAACGCCGGCGCTATTGGCGAAAAAGCAAGGCATCCCTACGAATCCGCAGGCGACGGCCACGGTTCCACCGGCGACCTTCGCGACTTGGTTCCAATCGGGCTCACCGAGTTTGAACGGCATCGTGAACCCGGCGAACAGCATTACGTTCCCGAATAATCCGGGGCTGGCGAATGTGGACTTCTATCAGTGGTCGTATCAAATGTTCTTGTGGGCGACATCTCCGGCTCCGGCCACTTACGGCGGGGGAGGCGGTCGAGTGTTCAACTCACCGGTTTTCTACGACATTTCGCCGCCCGATGCGATGAACAATCGAACCTTCATTCCGCATACTCCTGGCTTTATCTCGTTCGCCGCTCTCCGTGCGGCGCAGGTCGGATTCCACGGTCTTCCGGTCATCACGAGCAAGAAGGGCACGATCTTTGAGGTCGAGAAGCCGAAGGTGATGCCCAGCGGCCGATTCCTGGTGCGTAACAGCGCGGGTGCGTCGGTCGAGGTCGCGAAAGCGTCGATTGTCCGAGGCAAGGTTCGGTTCACCGATGCGAAGGGCAAGACGATTTCAAACGCGCGGATGATGATTCAGTCCAACGCGCCGCAGAGCCACATTGCCCAGAAGATCACGATCAATAAGAAGATCGTCTTTTTCGACTTCTTTGGGAATGTGATCGACACCGAGGAAGGACAGGCCGATGGCGGCGCGCTGTTGAGCCAAGGCGGACGCCTGATCTACTACATCACAATGTGCAACGACGTGTTCGCTTATATGCGAACCGGCGCGGTGGACGGTGGTATCACTCCGGCCCCGACTCAGTTCCCGACGACACAGGCGGCGCTGGACAAGATCACGGCGTATGCGGCGACCAAGGGTAAGACGTTCCCTGATCCCGAGGCATTGGCGATCGAGTTGAAGAGCTCTTGGATCGAGGCGGACAGTCTGCCGAATGCGAGTCAGTACATCACGATTAAAGCGACGATTCCGACCTATGACAAGTCGAATCCAAAGCATTGGGTGGCGACGGGCAAGACGACGAAGACTTTAGCCTTGATCGGAATGCATGTGGTGGGAAGCGCGAAGGGGCATCCAGAGATGATCTGGTCGACCTTCGAGCACTTTGGGAATACGCCGGATGCGACGTATACCTACAACGCGACCTCGGGCGCGAACCCGCACACGATCACCCAAAACACGGTTGGATCGTGGCTGTTCTGCAAGTCCGGCGCGACCAATCCCTCGGCGAACTTCAACATGGCGATTCAGGGCGCGAGCGGGGCGGACATCGTGGCCTTTGGTGCGGCCAACATTGGTCCGACGAACACGATTCGCTTCAAGCCATGGGGAAGCTCTAATAACCAGAAGCCAAACCCCCTGATTTCGAGCGTAGCGGCGTCGAACACGCAGATTCTGTCGATGAATAACAGTGTGCGAGGTCAGCTCATCTCGGGCGACGTTCGTAAGAACTACTTCTTTATGGGCGCGACGTGGACGGCGGGCGGCGCATCACCGACAGGAGGATTCCCGACCGGCAACGAAGTGGGCACGAGCCAGTTGGCGAACTCGACGATGGAGACCTTCCAGATCACCACGTCTGCGTTCGACTCGACGAACAACTGTTTCTTCTGCCACGGCTCGAACCAGGTGAGCGTGAGCCACGTTTATAACCACTTGAAACCTCTCTTCTAAGCAGACCAAAACTGACCCGGCCGGACTCATTTGTCTGGACCGGGTTCTTCGTTTTTGGACGAATCGAGAACAAAATTGGATTAATTGGGAAGAAAGTACGGGTTCGCGAGAGCATCGAGAAATCACTCGGTTACACTAGGCACATGAACGCAAAGTGGCGCGACCGTTTTGCTTTGGCCACTTCGGTTGGTCTGCTCGCTGCCGGTTTCTTGAGTGCTCAGGCCAGTAAGAAAGTACCGGAAAAGCTTGATTATAATCGCGACGTCCGTCCGATCATCACGAAGTGCTTTACCTGCCACGGTCCGAGTGCGGAAGAGAGCGCCGCTGGCCTTCACCTCGATAACTTTAAGGGCGCCACGAAGAAGCTGGACAGTGGCATGTTTGCGATCGTGCCGGGCCACCCAGAGAAGAGCGAGCTGATCACGCGCATCAACGCCACCGATGATTCGCTGATGCCTCCGGCGGATAGCCACAAGACTCTGTCAAAGGATGAGAAGAAGGTCCTTTACGACTGGATCGCGCAGGGCGCGGAATATAAGGAGCATTGGGCTTTTGTGAAGCCGGTTCGGCCTACTCCGCCGACGGTGAAAGATGCTAAGTGGGTCACCAACGACATCGACCGATTTATTCTCGCCAAGCTTGAAAAGAACAATTTGACGCCGGAGCCACAGGCGGATAAGCGAACCTTGATCCGCCGTGTGACGCTGGATTTGACGGGCTTGCCCGCGACGCCGAAGGAAGTGGACGCTTTCTTGGCCGACAAATCGAAAGGTGCCTATGAGAAGGTTGTTGACCGGTTGCTCAAGTCGCCCCGATACGGCGAGCGCATGGCGATGGACTGGATGGACTATTCGCGCTATGCGGACAGCAACGGCTATCAGGCTGACTTTCAGCGGTTCCAGTCGCGATGGCGAGATTGGGTGATCAACGCCTACAACTCGAATATGCCGTACGACGAGTTTACGGTCGATCAGATTGCGGGCGACTTGTTACCGAACGCGACGACCCAACAGAAGTTGGCGACGGCGTTCAACCGCAACCACCGAATCAACACGGAGGGCGGCGTCATCGCCGAGGAGTGGCGCATCGAGAATGTGATCGACCGCGTGGAGACGACTTCGGCGGTGTGGCTTGGCTTGACCGCGGGTTGCGCGCGATGCCATGACCATAAGTACGACCCGTTGACCCAGAAGGACTTTTACAGCCTGTGCGCGTACTTCAACAACGTGCCCGAGTCGGGAACCGGCGTCGAGCAACCGGTGAACCATCCGCCGCTCTTGAAGGCGGCAACGCCGACGGAAGAGGCGACGCTCTCGACGCTTCGCAAGCAGATTCAGGGGCTGGACAAACAGATGGACGCCCGGCTGACGGCCAATGCGCCGGAAGCGGCGAAGTGGACACCCGAAGCTCCGGTGCCAACGGTTGAGCAGGGCTTGGCGGGACGGTTTGTGTTCACGCCGGAGACGCAGGCGAACTACAAGCTGGAGGGCCAGACGAAGTTCGATTTGGGACGAGCCAGCGGCTCAATCGCGATCGACGATAAGGGGTTTGCGGACCTCGGTAACGTCGGCGACTTCGACAAGGATCAGCCGTTCTCGTATGGCGCTTGGGTGCGAACTGAGACTGGGGAGGGCGCGCCGTTCTCGCGAATGGACGACGGCAACGATTATCGCGGCTGGGACTGCTTCTTGGCGGGTGGAAAGGTGATGGCGCACATCATCAATAAGTGGCCGGAGAACGCGCTGAAGATCGTCAGCAAGCCGATGATGCCCAAGAACGAATGGGTTCACCTCTTCTTTACTTACGATGGATCGCGCAAGCCGAGCGGCTTTAAGCTGTACATGGACGGCAAGCCGGTGGAGACCACGGTTGAGCAGGATTCGCTGAAGGACACGATCCGCACAACGGTCTCGACGAAAATCGGGCGACGAACGACAGGCGAATTCTTCAAAGGTCAGGTCGACGACTTCAATATTTACAACCGCGTTTTGGACGCTTCGGAAGTAGCGAAACTGGCGAGCGCAAGCCCGGTGGCACGATTCGTCTCGATTCCGGCGGACAAGCGAACGGCCGAGCAGAAGCGAGCGATCGAAGAGTATTGGTCGCTCCATCACGACACGACGTACGCGAAGCTGAGCGAGCAGGCGTCAATGGCCTCGACGAAGGAGAAGACGCTCGACGACTCGATTCCCGACGTGATGGTGATGGCGGAGATGCCGAAACCGCGCGATTGCTACGTGCTGATCCGCGGCGAGTACGACAAGCACGGACCGAAGGTTGAGCCAGCTCTGCCCTCCTTCCTTCCTCCGATGCCGAAGGGGTACCCGAACAACCGACTTGGTTTGGCCGAGTGGATCGTTTCGCCGGACAACCCGCTGATGTCGCGGGTGACGGTCAATCGATTCTGGGAGCGATTCTTTGGTCGCGGCCTGGTGGATACGATCGAGGACTTTGGTACCCGGGCAGACTGGCCCACCCATCCTGAACTTTTGGATTACTTGGCGACCGAGTTTATCCGCCTGAAGTGGGACCAAAAGGCGTTCATCAAAGAAATGGTGATGAGTTCGACGTATCGACAGTCGTCGAATATCTCGGTAGCAAAGCTGGCGGCGGACCCCCAGAACAAGCTGTTGTCGCGCGGACCTCGGTTCCGACTTCCGGGTGAAGTGATTCGCGACCAGGCGCTGTTTGCCAGCGGCCTGTTGGTGGAGAAGATCGGCGGACCTCCCGTTCGACCCTACATGCCGGAAGGAATTTGGGACGAGACGAACGTTTACGGCAACCTGCGCAACTACAAACACGACATGGGCGATGGTCTGTACCGACGAAGTTTGTACACGATTTGGAAGCGAACGGCGGCCCCGCCGAACATGCTCCTGTTCGACGTTCCGTCGCGAGAAACCTGCCGGGTTCACCGGGCAAGAACGGACACGCCGTTGCAGGCGCTGACGCTGATGAACGACGAGACGTACGTGGAGGCGGCGCGAGTGCTGGCGGAGCGGATGATCAAGGAAGGCGGCGCGACGCCGGAAGGGCGCATTAAGGTCGGCTTTGAGCGGGTGCTATCGCGAATGCCAACGGATGCCGAGCTGAAGCTGATGGCGGCGAACGTGAAGAAGCGCGTGGCGCACTTCAAGGGCGACTCGGCGGCGGCCACGAAACTGATCGAAACCGGCGCATCGCCGGTGGACAAGACCATCGACCCGAGCGAACTCGCGGCTTACACTTTGACGGCCAGCACCTTGCTGAACCTCGACGAGACACTGAATAAGGATTAGAGATGCACAACGACTACCATCTGCAGGACCGATTCAACCGGCGCACATTTTTGAAGCGAACCGGAGGGGTCGGAATGGCCGCCCTCCTCGGGATGCTCTCGGGCGATAGCTTTGGCGCGTCCATGATTCAGGCGGCTCAGAGCACGGACAAGAACCCTTGGGCGGGTAAGCGATTCGGCGGTCTGCCGCAGTTCCCGCAGTTCAAACCGAAGGCGAACCGCGTCATCTATCTGTTCCAGTCGGGCGCGCCAAGCCAGATGGAGCTTTTCGACCCTAAACCGGGCCTGGCTAAGCGCATGGGCGAGGAGTTGCCGGATAGCATTCGCAACGGCCAGCGGTTGACGGGCATGACGAGCGGGCAGAAATCGTTCCCAGTTGCACCGAGCGTGTATGGCTACCAGGAGCACGGCGAGAGCGGGATGATGCTGAGCGAGATTCTGCCGCACCTCGGCGGGGTTTCGGACGAAATTTGCTTGGTGCGGTCGATGTTTACAGACGCGATCAACCACGATCCGGCGGTGACGTTTATGCAGTCGGGCAGTCAGATTGCGGGGCGACCGAGCATCGGCGCGTGGCTGAGCTACGGCTTGGGCACGATGAACAACAACCTCCCGACGTACGTGGTTTTGACGAGCGTGGGAAGTGGACGAAAGGACGACCAGCCTCTGTACGACCGACTTTGGGGCTCGGGCTTTTTGCCGACTCAGCACCAGGGCGTGAAGTTCCGCAACACGGGCGATCCGGTGCTGTTCCTTTCGGACCCGCACGGAATCGATCCCGAGATGCGGCGCGAAATGCTGGACGAACTGCGCGGCATCAACGAGATGAAGAAGACGGTGGTGGGCGACCCTGAAATCGATACGCGCATCTCGCAGTATGAGCTGGCGTTCCGAATGCAGACGTCGGTGCCGGACCTACTGGATATTTCGAAAGAGCCGTCGAACATCTTGGAGATGTACGGGCCGGAAGTGCGGCGAAAGGGATCGTACGCCTACAACTGCCTTCTGGCGCGGCGTCTGGCCGAGCGTGGGGTTCGGTTTGTGCAGTTGTTCCACATGGGTTGGGACCAGCACTTCAACCTTCCGAAGGCGATCAAGCTGCAGGCGGAGGATATCGATCAGCCGTCGGCGGCGCTGTTGCAAGATTTGAAGCAACGCGGCATGCTGGACGACACGCTGGTCGTGTGGGGCGGCGAGTTCGGACGAACGGTTTACTCGCAGGGCACGCTGAAGCCGGACGACTATGGCCGAGACCACCACCCGCGATGCTTCTCGGTTTGGATGGCAGGCGGCGGCGTGAAGCCGGGTCTGACGTACGGCAAGACGGACGATTATTCGTACAACATCGTGGAGAATCCCGTGAGCGTGCACGACCTTCATGCGACGATGCTTCATTTGCTGGGCATCGACCATGAGCAGTTGACGTATCGGTATCAGGGGCGAGATTTCCGGTTGACGGACGTCTTTGGTACGGTTGTCGACGATCTGTTGAAGTAAGGCTTTCGAGGGTTGGCGGGCCGATACGATGTCGGATCTTAGTGGATTTTCCCCTCCCGACTCCTGAGACAAGTCAGGAGCCACCCTCCCCAAATTTCCTTCGGAGAATTTGGAGAAGGACTTTGGGTCGTCCCGATCCTCGAGACTCCTTGGACTTTTTCTGTTGCGGTTCTGTACCCCGGGGTCTTGGACCCCGATGGGGTCCTTTTCGAATGTGGCATTTTGGATTTGAATGCAATTGAGTGTTGGCGATGGTGTTTTGTTACCCCTCCATCCCTGCACCCTTCCTCCCCAGGAAGGAAGGGATTTTGGCGGTCGACGATCTGTTGAAGTAAGGGTTTTGGGGCGTACTCCGTGTACTGTCGGGCATCGATATTGCGCATCCTCCCCACCGTTTCGCTTCGCTTAACGACTCCCCCCAGGGAGTAGCGTGGCTATTTGGCTTGATCAAATTGCTTCCACAACTCGCTTCAGCAAAGCAGGCTTCGCCCGGGTCGTCCCGATGCTCGGGGCTCCTCGGACTTTTTCATTTTTCGCTTCTGACCCAGCCCTTCGAGCCGATTCTCGGCTCTTTGGACTGGGCTAAGTAATAACGGGCTTACAGCCCTACGTTTCACCCAATTTGAATAGTCTCGTCGGGGAGAAAGTCGAGGAGCTTGTCACGAGGTAAGGGCGCGGATTCTTCCCCAGATTCTAGGGTTGATGGGTAGCGCCTTGGGCGGCAATATTCATCATTGGGGATTAGGTTGGAGCCTGCAATTTCTTGCTTCGCGGTGTCTTTAGCGGCGCCGTAGTTCGTCCGTACAGTTATGATTCGCTCTATGGCGACATTGGCGTTTGTTCGGACAAGTCTTCGACCGCACTTTGTTTGGCTCGTCCTGGTTTTTCGGAATCTTGCAGTTTCGGCCTGTTGCCTCATAGTTTTGGCTGGTTGTGGATCCAGCAAGGGACGTTCGGTTGTTGGAACCTGGGTGCAGTCTTTTCAAGGCGATACGCATGGCCAAGATGAACTTCAGTTTCTAGCTGACGGCAAGTATCATCGGACATCGGAAAGTTGGGTTGATTCCAAGAACTTCCACATGACCGATTTGGAGGATGGAACCTATACTTTCGTCGGTAATCGACTGGCCATGAATCTAGTCTCTGGCAACCATACGGTTCTCAATCCGGACGGAAGCACCAAGCGTACGATTGCTCGAAAACCTCAAACGGATCAATTCACTCTTGATTTCGTTGGAGATGATCATTTTATGATGAAAATGAATCCTAGTCAGGGCTTGCCGCCAGTGAGTTATGATCGAAAAAAGTGAAAAAGTCTGAACCTGGTTCCTGATTGAAGGTTACAGAGAGATGACCAACGATAGGAAGCGGTTTTGGACGATCTTACTCTTGCCCAACGGATTCATGAGCGCGACGCGGAGGCATTGGACCTCTTGGTTGAGCGGCATCACTCGGCGTTGTTTCGGTTTTTGGGTCAGTTGACTCGGGATCACGACGACGCAGAGGACCTGACTCAGCAGAGCTTGATGCGGGCGATTGTCGGCGCGCATCGCTTTGATGGACGGGCCAGCTTTCGGGCGTGGCTTTTGGGCATCGCCTTTCATGAATTCACGCGGTTTCGACGTCGCCGAGTGTGGCTGCCGATGCTGGCAGAGTTTGCGTCGCGGTCTCGAGCGATCGAGGCGGTCGATGAGGCCGAGGCGCTGCGAACGGCTTTAGCGAAGTTGAAGCCGGAGTCGCGGGCGATCTTTCTGATGCACCACGTGGAGGAGCTTTCGGTGCGGGAAATATCGATGACTTTGCGGGTGGCGGAAGGCACGGTGAAGAGCCGACTGCACGCGGCGCGGGAGCAACTGCGGACCTATCTTGGCGAAGGAGAACGAACTTATGTCCCCGAAACTTGTTGACTTGGATTCTGCCGTCGAGACGCTTCGGCGCGACGGCTCGGACGATGCGATGCGGCTGGCGGCGCGAGAGCGGCTGAACCATCCGACGCGGAATGCATTGCCTCGCTACGGCGCGGTTGGGTTGGTAGCGGGCATCGTGCTGGTGGTGGCATATCCTCGCTTGACGGCGGGTTCGGCGTGGGCGCAGGCCGTGGAGTCTTCCACCGGCGCAAGAATCATTCATGTCGTGGATCGAGACCCTAAAGGACGGGTCTTTATGGACGAGTGGCAACAGGGGAACAAAGTCGCGCGGACTCTGTACGGCACTGACGGGAAGCTTTTTAGCGAATGGCGGACGGATGGGCACGCCCTCTACAACTTTTTCGACTTCCGGTCGGACCACAACGGCAATCCGAACAGCCGCGTTTATGGCCACATTTCGCATTACGACGACCCCAACAGGATGCCGAAGACGAGCCTCGGTAGCCGACTGGAGGACCTGTTGGCCCTGCGGAATGGCAAGGTGATGAGCCAGAAGCCCGCGACTACTAAGCTGGGCGAGGGGACCTTATATGAGGTGAAGGAGACCTACCCGGGGTCGATTACCTCGACGTACTTTGTGACGGTGGACAAGAAGTCTGGTCTGGTGGTGGAAATGTCGGGCGGTGTCGGAAAGACGGTTGCGAGTTACGACTATCCGGATACGGTGGACGAATCGATTTTTGAGCCTCGACCCCAGACGAAGACCGACCTGGAGGTTTACGATATTCAGCTTCAGTCGAAGCAGATCCAAGAGACCATGGCGCGAGGGCTCGGCAAATCGAAGGGCGTGACCTTGCGACTGGCTGTGCTCGATCCCGGAGGGAATTTGTGGGTGCTGTGGACCGGATCGCCCGTGTCGGGGCGGATTGAGCGGGGCTTTTCCATCGCGGGAGCGAAGGTTGGATGGCCGTACGGGCTGAGCAAGTTTACGACCAAGGCGGACGCTTCGAGCCGGGAGATGGTCGACGGTCAGCAGTTATTTGGGATGTCTCGGAGCGTGCAGACGAAGATCGGGGATCGGGTGGATTTGCGGGTGCCAGCGAAGTCGGGTTATGCGGAGTTTCATGATGTGCCGGTGATGCGGATTGGACGGCCGTCTTCCTATCGTCCGTGGGCGAGGAAGCCGGAGAAGGCGGCGGTGATTCGGTATAAGTTTGGAGGGTAGGGCGCTTGATCGGCCATTGTTGTGATTAAGTTGTGGCGACAGTTGCCTTCCTTCGGGCGAGCCTTCGGCAGGGCTTCGCCCGGGGTCGTCCCGATCCTCGGGACTCCTCGGACTTTTTCTATTTTCGCTTCTAACCCAGCCCTTCGAGCCGATTCTCGGCTCTTCGGACTGGGCTTAGTTGAAACGGGCTTACAGCCCTACGTTCCTGGAAATCTGAATTAATTTCGTTACAGCGAAGGCCGAGGGCATGGTAGGGGCGTAGCGCGGTTAGTTGTTTTAGCGGATTGGCCCTCACCCGTCTCCCGACACAGGTCGGGAGACACCCTCTCCCAAATCATAGAATTGGGAGAGGGAATTTGGGTGCAGAATTAGCCTTAAGAAGGGATCAACGCCAAGCTTGTTGAAGGTTATTCGTCGCCGATGCCGTGTTTTTGGGCGAGGAGGGCGGCTTCGGTTCGGTCGTTGACGTGGAGCTTTTTGAGCACAGCGCCAACGTGGGTCTTGACGGTTTTTTCGGAGACGAAGAGTTGGTCGGCGATTTCGCGGTTCTTGAGGCCCTTGCCGAGCATTTCGAGGACTTCCATTTCGCGGCGGCTGAGTTCGGCGAAGAGTTCTTTTCGCTCCTTTGCACGCTCGCCGAGGCGGGAGAATTCCTTGAGGACCCGGGCGACGAGGAACGGGTTGAGGTGGCTTTCGCCGTCGTTGGCTTCGCGGATCGCCTGCTTGATTTCTTCGATGGGGCTGTCCTTGAGGACGTAGCCGCTGGCCCCGGCACGGATGGCGCGAAAGAGGCTGTCATCGTCGCCAAACTTGGTGAGGATCACGACCGCGAGGTCGGGATGGTTTTCCTTGATGGTACGGGTGGCCTCGATGCCGTCCATCTTGGGCATTTCGATGTCGGTGAGGACGACGTCAGGGCGGGCGGAGTCGATTTCGGCGAGAGCCATCGCGCCGTTGGGTACATGGGCGACGACGGTGAACTCCTGGTCGAAGCTAAGAAGCTCGACGAGGGTGCGGCGGAGAAGACTGTCGTCTTCGGCGATGAGGAGTCGGATGGGCTTATTCACGGGCTTGGGCTCCGGCAGGGACGTCGTAGGGGAGGCGGCAGAGGATGCAAGCGCCTTGTCCGGGTTCGGATTGGATGGAGAGATCGCCGCCGAGTCGTTGGGCGCGGGACTTCATGCCGTCGAGACCTTCGGACTGGATGGTGGGATCGAACCCGACGCCGTTGTCGCGGATGGTGAGTTCGAGTTCGGTGGGTTGGTAGGCGAGGGTGACGGTGACTTCGGTGGCGCGGGCGTGGCGAACGGCGTTGGTGAGGGCTTCTTGGGCGATGCGGAAGGCGGTGTGCTCGACCTCGACGGGGAGAATCTTTTCTTGGCCGACGACGTCGATGGTGCCGGTGAGTTCGTGGCGGCTGGTGACGTTATGGACGAAATTTTGGAGGGCGGGGATGAAGCCGCCTTGGAGGGTTTGGCCGCGCATGCGTTTGACGAGGAAGCGAAGTTCGTCGGCGGCGAGGCGGGCGGTTTCGCGCCCTTCGGAAGCAATGGACTTGGCCCGCTCGGGGTTTTGGACTGCGATCATCTCGGCTAGTTCGAGCTGCTTGGAGAGGGTCATGAGGTGGGCTTGGACGCCATCGTGAATCTCCATCGCCATGTGCTTGCGGTCGCGGTCGAGGCTCATTTGTTCACGGAATTTGGCGGAGGCGAGGGCGAGCTGGGTGAAGAGCGACGCCACGACGAAAATAAAGTAGTAGCGAAAGGCGGTGTTGAAGGGCTCCTCGGTCGCGAGTCCGTGGGTGGCGAGGGCCGCGCCAACCAACACCATCGCGGCGACGCCAATCGACCAGCGGACGTTGAGGGTTCCGGCGGCTTGGGCGAGCGGAAAGAGGTAGAGGAGCCCGATGTTGCTGAGTGGGTCGCGGTTGCCGAGCCAGATGAGGGCGCTGACGATGGCGACGTCGATAGGCGGGAAGACGTACTCCCACTCGAGCTTGGGCGGATTGCGGAAGGCCAGCCACGAACGGTAGGCGAGGTAGGCGATGACGGCGACGAGGAAGGTTTGGATGTTGCGAAACGCAGCGACGGGAATCTTGTCGTGGGTGGACGGCACCATGAACCACATCGCGAGAAATGGGATGCAGACCCACAGGTGGGCGACGAAAATGATGTGCCGGATTCGTTTGGCACGGGCGTCCACGATTGAAGGATAGCACAAGGTCCTCAGGAATCATTTCGGCGGGAGTAGACGCTGTCGGCAAAGAGCAGGGCAATGGCGAGGGTGCCCCAGGGCAGGGTGGCGACAAGAAAGGACTTGAGGCTGACGGCGGCGGTAGCGAGGTTGAAGGCGATATTCATGACTTCACGTTCCTTGTGGTCATGATCGCGCGGAACCGGGGTTTGGACCATCGGGCGATGGTCTCTTTCGGACGGGCGGGAGGTCTGAGTTTTTTGGGACCTGCTAAGCCTTCATGAGTGCTTGGACGACGTGGCCGTGGACGTCAGTGAGGCGGAAATCGCGGCCCTGGTAGGCGAAGGTGAGTTGTTTGTGATCGACGCCGAGGAGCCAGAGGAGGGTGGCTTGGAGGTCGTGGACGTGGACAGCACCCTCGGTAAAGGTCATCTTGGTCGGGTTCATCGGGTTGCCGTCGGCGTCGGCGATATTGTAGCCGTAGTCGTCGGTGCGGCCATAGGTGGTTCCGGCGTTGACGCCGCCGCCCGCCATGAAGACGGTGAAGCATCGGGGGTGGTGGTCGCGGCCGAAGGACTTGAGTTCGAGAGAGCCTTGGGAGTAGCTGGTGCGACCGAATTCGCCGCCCCAGACGATGAGAGTGTCTTCCAGCATGCCGAGGCGCTTGAGGTCCTTGATGAGGGCAGCCGTGGGCTGGTCGGTTTCGTGGCACTGGTCCTTCATGCCGGCGTAGAGGCCGCCGTGGTGGTCCCAGCCTTGGTGGTAAAGCTGGATGAAGCGGACGCCCTTTTGGGCGAGGCGACGGGCGAGGAGGCAGTTGGCGGCGAAGGTGCCGGGCTTGCGGGCATCGGGTCCATAGAGATCGAAGACTTCGTCGGGTTCTTTGCTCAGGTCAGTGACGTCGGGCACGCTCGTCTGCATGCGAAAGGCCATCTCGTATTGGGCGATTCGGCTTTCGATCTCGGGGTCGAGTTCGCGGTCGAATTGGGCTTTGTTGAGTTCGCTGAGGCGGTCGAGCATGGCGCGGCGGCCGGAGTTGCAGATGCCGTCCGGGTTGGAGAGGTAGAGGACGGGTTCTTTGCCCGCGCGGAGGCGGACGCCTTGGTAGCGGGAGTCGAGGAATCCGCTTCCCCAGAGGCGGGCGTAGAGCGGTTGGCCGCCTTGGCCGACGCTGGCCATGACGATGAAGGTCGGCAGGTCTTGATTCATGGAGCCGAGGCCGTAGGAAATCCATGCGCCCATCGAAGGGCGACCGGCTTGCTCACTTCCGGTCTGGAAGAAGGTGATGGCGGGGTCGTGGTTGATGGCTTCGGTGAAGACGGATTTGACGAAACAACAGTCGTCGGCGACTTCGGCGATGTTGGGCATCAGTTCGCTGAGCCAGGCTCCGCCTTGGCCGTGTTGAGCGAATTTGAAGGGCGATCCGGCGAGGGGGATGACGCTTTGGTTGGAGCTCATGCCGGTGAGGCGCTGGCCGTGGCGAACGCTGTCCGGGAGAGGCTGGCCGTGGAGTTTGTTGAGGAGCGGCTTGTAGTCGAAAAGGTCTTGCTGGGCGGGTCCGCCGGCCTGGAAAAGGTAGATGATGCGCTTGGCTTTGGGCGGGTGGTGGTATTTGAGGGTGCCTTGCTTGGGGTCGGCGAATGCCCAGGCGGGTAGGAGGGACGAGAGGGCGAGCGCGCCGAGGCCCTTGGCGGTGTTGCCGAAGAATTCGCGGCGAGTGAGGCCGAGAAGCCGACTGTCGGGGTGTTCGGGATCGAATGAATTCATGATTCAGCTCGCCTTGTGGCTCCCATGCTCAGTTTGTCCTATTCGGTGTCCTTTTTGCGTTAGTCATGGTAGGGGACTTCGCCCCGCGTTCCAGCGGATGCCTGGGCGAGGGCTCTGAGAACCGCGCCCGATCGCTGACGGATCATATCTTGACTCGAATTTGGAACCCGGATTGCGAGAATGATGAGGGGACCCTCGTGGCGATGTTGGTGAAGAATGCCCTTATCCAGGGTCAGTAAGGCGTCGTATTGCTCTCTGGCGAGTGCAAGCAGTTTGCCATTGTTGGTTCCCTTATGCCCGATCAGTTCTAAGTGGTCGACAATGTGTCCGGGTAAGAGATCGCCGAAGTCGAGCGGCATGTTCTCGTCGAGCAGGATGCGCATTGATCGTAGGTTATGCCGCTGGCGGTAAGAGGCCTTCGATGCCAATGCTCGCCAGGTGAACAACTTGCCGAGCAACGTCAAGGTCGATTCGATAGTCCTCGGCAAACTGTTCAAGCTTTTCTCCGCGCTCCACGTAATCGAACATGAAGGCGATTGGGACTCGGGTTCCGTAGAAGCACACAGCGCCGCTCATCCGGTCTTTATCCTGCCAAATGAGGTTCCTGTAGGTTCGCTGAGCGGTCATATGTTGATTATAGTTCGATGGCCGGGAATTCCCAAAATCCATTAGCGTTTCCAGATCACTGAATCGGAGTTGAGGATCGCCTGGGCGACGACGGTCATTGATGCAAGGTCCAAGGGGTCAAGTTTGTCGTTGGGCTTAGAATCGCCCATGTGGATAAGCTTGGTCGCATCCTGTTGCTTGTCGGCGAAGAGCTTGTGCTGTTCGTCGTAGATGGTCGAGAGAATCTTCGCTTCTTGGTCGGTGGCGTGGCGTCCGGCGAGGCGCATAAACATGTCCTGGATTTGATTGGGTCGCGAGGGATTTGACTCGATTGCACGTTCGGCGAGGACCCGGGCGGGCTCGACGAATTGGACGTCGTTGAGAAGAACCAGAGCTTGGAGCGGCGTACTGGTGACGGGGCGACGGACGATACAGGCTTCGCGAGCGGTGGCATCGAAGACGAGCATGCTGGGCACCGGCGTGGTTCGCTTCCAGGTCGAGTAGATGCTTCGCCGGTAGAGGTCCGCGCCTTTGCTTTGGACGAAGGCGGGGGTCATCGTGTTGTTCTCGGTCCAGAGACCGGCGGGCTGGTAGGGATTGACAGGTGGGCCACCGAGCTTATCGTTGAGGAGGCCGGAGGCGGAAAGGGCGGTGTCGCGAACCATCTCGGCGGAGAGCCGCTGGCTCGGCCCCCGAGCGTAGAGCTTGTTGTCGGGATCGATTTTTTGCAGTTTGGCGTCGTGGATGGAGTCTTCGCGATAGGTGGCGGAAAGGGCGATGGTCTTGAGGATCGCTTTGACGTTCCACTTCGAGTCGATGAACTTCTTGGCGAGGTAATCGAGGAGTTCGGGATGGGTCGGCGGGGAGCCTTGGACGCCGAAGTTCTCGCTAGTCTCGACAATTCCGGTACCGAACATCATCTGCCAGAGACGGTTGACGGCGACGCGAGCGGTGAGCGGATTGTTGGGCCGAGTTACCCATTTTGCGAGGGCGAGGCGGTCATTCTTGCCGGTCGGATCGAGGGCCGGAAGCATTTTCGGCGTGCCGCGATGGACCAGCGTTTGCGCGTTGCGGGGAGCGTCGTATTGACCGCGGGCGAGGAGGTAGGCGGGGACATTGTGGTTGGACTCCTCCATGACGGAGATTTCCTGGATGCCGTTTTCGAACTCCGCGATCGCTTTGTCAGCCTGGAGACGAAGGGCGAGGGCGGCGCGATACTCGGGATCGATGGCACCGAGATAGTATTGGAGGAGTTCAGGACGGTGGTTGTCCGGGTCCATCAGGCACCGGATGACGCCGAACTTGCTGTAAATCTGCTCGACCTCGATGGGCGTGAGGCACCGTTCAGCGTAGGCGATTTGGTCGATTTCACCGCCTTTGAAGCCGGCCTCGCGGAAGCGTTGGCCAAATGACCAGTCGCCGCCGCTCGGCCCGAGGTCGCCGTAGGCGTGGATGGTTTTCCAAATTTTGTCGTTGAGGACGGTCGTAGGCGCCTCTTTTCCGTCGATGTACAGCTTGAGCCCGGCGGCGTGGCTAAGGCCGTCGTAGCTCCACGCAATGTTCGTCCACTGGTTGGCGGCGATGGGTTGAGTCGTCTTGATCGCGACGGCATTGCCGGGCCATTGGCGCATGACGCGGGCGGTGAGATAGCCGTCTTCGAGAAGCAGATCGAATCCGCAAAAGCCGACATCGGTTCCGCCGGTGCGGTGCAGAAGGACGGCGGGGCCTTTGACATCGCGCGGGTCCTTGACCCAGAAAGACCAGGTGAAGGGGTCCCAGCGTTCGAGCGATTTGAGCTTTCGGATGATGATTCCGTTGTCGCCGTCGAACTTGAGGGCGGTGCCGTTCTTGCCGGGGACGGTTTCGGGCGATCCGATCAGGTCGCAGGTGACGTCGTTGCTGATTTCGTTTTTGAACTTGCCGCCGACTTTTTCGTCGAGCCAAAACGCGCAGGCATAGTCGCCCATGGCGACGTCGGTGGGCTTGGCGTTTAGCCACTTATCGAACCTCGGTTTCGCTTGCTCGGCGACCTGTTCGAGGTTGTGTTGAGCCTGATCGCGAGCGGTTTCGAGTTCGGCGCGACGGGCTTCCTGTTCCTTGGTGGGAAGCAAGAGCGACGGGGTGGGGACGATTTCGGAGCTGAGGAGCAGACCGTACTCGTCGATGTTGTTGAAATAGGCGAAGAGTTGGTAGTACTCCTTTTGGGAGATGGGGTCGAACTTGTGGTCGTGGCATTTGGCGCACCCGAGGGTGAGGCCCAGCACGGCGGTTCCGAAGGTGTTGACGCGGTCGGAGGCGTATTCAGTTTTGAATTCGAGGGGGATCGAGCCGCCCTCGTTCGATTGACGGTGAAGGCGGTTGAAGGCGGTGGCGAGCCGGTCGTCGCGAGTGGCGTTGGGTAGGAGATCGCCCGCGATTTGGTCGGTGAGGAATTGGTCGTACGGCAGGTTGTTATTGAAGGATTTGATGACCCAGTCGCGGTAGGGCCAAGACGGCATGATGAGGTCGGATTGGTAGCCGTAGCTGTCGGAGTAGCGGGCGGCGTCGAGCCAATCGACGGCGATGCGCTCGCCGAAATGAGGGCTGGCGAGGAGGCGGTCGACGACCTTTTCGTAGGCGTCCGGGGATTTGTCTTGGATGAAGGCGTCGATGTCGGCTTCGGTCGGCGGCAGGCCGTTGAGGTCGAGCGTAACACGGCGGAGCCAGCGGGACCGAGGGGCTTCGGGGCTGGGCGAGATCTTTTCTTGGTTTAGCCGGGCCAGGATGAAGCGATCAATGTCGTTCTTGGGCCAGTTTCCGCTGACTTTGGGTACGGGAACTTGGGCGGGAAGCGGCTCGAACGACCAGCGCTTGCGGTAGACGGCCCCTTCGCGAATCCAACGGGTGAGAAGGTCGATTTCGGCTTTGGATAGCGTTTTACCGCTGTCCTGTGGGGGCATCGGGTCGTCCTTGTCGTTGATGCGCTCGACGAGCATGCTGTGTTCGGGCTTGCCGGGCACGACGGGAAACTTGCCGTTGCGGTTTTCGAACGCGCCCTCGGCGGTATCGAGGCGCATGTTGGCCATTCGGGTGGCGGTGTCCGGTCCGTGGCATTTAAAGCACCGGTCGGAGAGGATGGGAAGGATGTCGCGGGAGAAATCGACCTTCTCTTGGGGCTTGGCTTGGGGCGCAGGGCTCGTGAGGAGTCCGGCTCCGAACCCTCCGACGCCGAGCGTCAGACCGAGCAGTTGGATCAACCTCGAACCAAGCATGGATAGCAGTACTTTACCGTCGGGATGAGGACCATATGTTAGAATCCAACCATGAATCGTTTGGCCCTGTTATTGGTGGCCCTTTTGTCGGCTTCGGCATTCGCCCAGAACGACGAGGCGTACGGCAAGAAGATCAAGGAATATACGACGGAACCGTTCTTCTTGACGGAGTACGTGGACCATCTGCCCGCCAGTTCGCGGGTGCCCAGCCCGCTGAAGTACTTCGGCGACATCATCGGCGCGCCGAACATTCTGCACCACGTTGATGAGATCAACGGATATATGCGGGCATTGGCGAAGTCATCGGACCGAGTGATGGTGCAGAGCATGGGCAAGAGCGAAGGCGGGCGCGAGATGATCGCGGTGATCATTTCGGATGCGGACAACCTGAAGCGACTGAAGCGGATTCAGGAGATTAACGCGACGCTGGGCGACCCGCGCAAGTTGGTGGACTACAAGGGCGACGGGAAGCTGGACGGGGCGGACGAGAAGGCCGACAAGCTGATCCAGGAGGACCTGCCGATTTATTACGCGACGGGTGGGATGCACTCACCGGAATCGGGGCCGCCGGAGATGCTGATGGAGTTGGCGTACCGGTTAGCGGTTGAGGACTCGCCTTACATTCGCGAGATTCGAAAGAACTCGATTGTGATGCTGACGCCGGTGCTGGACGTGGACGGGCGGGACCGGTACGTGGATACGTATCTGTATCGAAAGAAGAACCCGGATAAGCCGGCGATTCCGCTGGTGTATTGGGGGCAGTACGTGGCGCACGACAACAACCGGGACAACATCGGAATGGGGTTGGCGCTAAGCAAGAACCTGGTGCAGACGTGGCTCCAGTTCCACCCGACGGTGCTTCACGACCTGCATGAGTCGGTGCCTTTTTTGTACATCTCGACGGGAACGGGGCCGTACAACGCATGGCTCGACCCAATCACGATCGATGAGTGGCACATGATGGCGTACAACGAGGTCGACGAGATGACCAAACGGGGCGTGCCGGGTGTATGGACGCACGGATTCTACGATGGGTGGGCGCCGAACTACGCGTTCTACATCGCGAATGGGCACAACGCCATCGGACGGTTTTATGAAACGCAAGGCGGAAGCGGGGCGGACACGGGCATCCGAAACATCGGGTCGGAGTCAACGCGAGACTGGTTTCGCCCGAACCCGCCGTTTTCGAGCGTGCGATGGTCGATTCGAAACAATACCAACCTCAGCGAATCGGCGATTTTGATGGGCATGCACAACCTGTCGTCGAACAAGGAGAAGTTTCTTCATAACTACTATCTGAAGTCGAAGCGGAGCGTGCTGAAGCCCTGGAACGAGGGTCCGGCGGCGTATGTGCTCTCGGCCAAGCCGGGGCGGCGATGGAACCTACTGGAGCTGAAGACCCTGATGAACCGGCAGGGGGTCGAGGTGACCTCGCTGACGGAAGACATGAAGGTGGGCGACAAGACGCTGGCGAAGGGTTCTTACGTGGTGCGGATGGACCAGCCGTATTGCCGAATGGCGGACATGCTGTTGGACAAGCAGTACTACAACCCGAGCGACCCGGCACCGTATGACGACACGGGTTGGACGTTGGGACCGCTGTTCGACGTGGATTCGGTGCGTGTGAAGGAAGCCTCGATTTTGGGCAAGACGCGAACGCCGGATGCGGCAGAGTGGGAAGCAGCGAAGCCGTTCCCGGTCGACAAGAGCAAGCTCGGCCGCATTGCGATCGTGCATACCTGGCAGAGCACGCAGAACGATGGTTGGTTCCGCATGGCGTTCGACGCGGCGGGCGTGCCCTACACCTACCTTCCGGTGCAGGCATTGCGCGATACGGCGGACCTGAAGAGCAAGTACGACGTGATCGTCCTGTCGCCGACGGGCGGGAGTGCGCAGAGCATTGTGAACGGCATTAGCAAGGACGGCGAACCGATTCCGTGGAAGCCGCTGGAGGGCTTTCCGAACCTGGGCGGGGTCGATAACTCCGACAATATCCGCGGTGGGATCGAACTGCAGGGAATGATGAACCTGCAGAAGTTCTGCGAAGCGGGTGGGCTATTCATCTGCGTGGGAGACAACTGTTCGGTGCCGATCGATTACGGTCTGGTGAGCGGGGTTTCGATAACGGATTCAAAGGACTTGTTTGCGCCGGGCGGCGTGTTCTTGGCCGAGAATAAGGGCAAGGACAGCCCGATCACGGCTTCGTATGATGCGACGGTCGGCGTTTACTTCTCGCAATCGCCTCTGCTATCGGTGAGCGGCGGTGGATTCCGGCGACGGGGCGGAGACGATGGTGGCACGCGGCCCAGCGGACGGGGCGATTTGACCGACCCGGACGTGGTGCAAGGGCGGCCGCCTTACAAGCCGAAGTCGATGCCGGGCGATAGCGCGCCGACCTCGCCTCGACCGCAGGCGACGGCGCGGCCGGAGGTTTTGCTCCAGTTTGCCGACGCGGATAAGCTGCTGATCAGCGGCGCTCTCGACCATGGCGACGAGATGGCGGGCAAGGCGGCGCTGATTCGGTGCCCAGTCGGGAAGGGGAATGTGCTTCTGTTTGCGATCAACCCGATGTGGCGCGAATCGACTCTGGGTTCTTGGCCGCTGATCTTCAATGCGGCGCAGAACTGGCAGAATTTGAGTTCGGATAAGAAATGAACGACGATCAAACACCAATCGAAGACGGCGGGGTCGTGGTCCCGCCGGTGATGCCTCCGGTTCAACAGACGGCGGCCTACCCTCGGCCCCAGGCGGCCCCGGCCGATCCGAATCATGATCCCATGCGGTTCGTGATTCCCGTCAATCCATCGGGTTTGGCGGTGGCGGCAGGGTACCTGGGCTTGTTTGCGGTTACCTGCGTTTTTGCGCCGATCGCGCTGGTGGTCGGTTTGTTGGCGCTTCGCGACCTGAAGAATCACCCCCAGAAGACGGGTAAAGGGCGGGCGATTTTCGGGCTGGTGATGGGCATCATCGGGACCGTAACTTTGATCGTTATCGGGGTTTTGTCCATCGTTCAGAAGTAGGTTGCGATGCAGACCTTGATCATCGTGACTGGCCACTCCGGAGCGGGGAAAACGCATTTGAGCCATCAGATTGCGCGGCGCTTCGGCTTGATGTGCGTGAATAAGGACGACATCAAGGAGACGATCGGGGACGAGTTTCATGCCTCGAACCGCGAGGAGTCGCGGCGGATCGGGCGGGCGTCTTATTACGTGATGGACCGGCTAATGGATCGGGCTTTGGCGGCACGCTTGAGTTTGGTCGTGGAGAGCAACTTCCCGGCGGATTTCTATACTGACAAGGTGAACGCGCTTCGGGCGAAGTACGGGTTTCAGACGCTCCAGATTTTGTGTTGGGCCGACCCGGTGGTCCTGCTCCAGCGGATCGCAGGTCGAGTGGATCGAGGTGAGCGACATGCGGTGCATGTGGCGGAGCCAGTGGAAGACAGTGGGCCGTATCTGCGGTACTTGGCAGATGGAAAATTGAAGCCGCTGGACATTGGCGGAGAACTGATCGAGTTCGACACGACCGACTTTGGAACGGCAGACATCGAGCCGGTTTGTACTCGCGTTCGTCTGCTCTTGGAGGGTTAATATCGGCGATTCCAACGACGCTTTCTATTACGTCGAGGGGTTTGGGCCGACGGTTGGGCTCGTTAGCGTCGAGAAGTTGAAGACGATGGACCTGGCAGGCAAGCAGGTTCGGCAAGCGGGCGAGGATCGGTATCTGGACGAGCACGAGTTATACGGCATTTTGGGGGTGGCGATTCCGCCGACTCCGTTGACGATTTCAGGCTATCCGCGGCCGATGTACCAGAATCAGCCTTCGCGCGTGTCCCGTTGGGCGGTCGCGGCTGGTTGGTTTGGGCTCGCTTCTATATGTTGTTCGGTGCTGGCTCCGTTCGCTATCTTCTTTTCGTGTATGGGACTGGCGGACCTTCGGAAGCACCCGGAAGCGCATGGCTATGAGCGGGTCTGGATTGGATTTGGATTGGGGAAGTTGGGCATTGTGATGTTTCTTATCCTTTATCGATCAGGTGTTTCTGGCATACGATTTGGCTGCGCTTGACGTTTTGACCTGTTGCAACGGTGGGCGTATAATGCCTTCACCATGCTCGCTGCTTTGATCCTTGGTGGGGTGATTGGCAGAGCGGTGATTTCCCCACAAAATCCGAGTCTGCCCAAGCCGGGCGAGATTACCTACAGTCTCGACGACCAAAGTGTCAACATGAATCACTCCTATTTGGAGTTTAAGTGGACCTATGTGGACAAAGGGCCAATGCTCAACTACGATTTCGACGTGGCTTGCATCAATCGGTGCAATGGCGAGAAGCATTTCGACCACAAGTTCTGCGACTTATCGTGCGACAGTCCGTGTACGATGGGAGTGCACCAGTTTGAGAGCACACCGATTGTCTTCCAGGATGACGAGCAAAGTGCGATCAGGGAGGTGAACCAGGGCGCAAAACAGTTTGGATTTTCGGTCGACACAGGAGGTGGAGTCGATGCCGTCGATCAACAAATTCGCAACACTATCAAGAGTACGTATTACGTTCATGAACAATTTCCCTGCTGGAACCACGCACCCTGTTCGACAAGCTTTAAAGGCTACTTTTGTCGCTTGATCTCGGCAAAGCTAACCTACCAGTTCTATCGCTTGGAGAGTGATGCAACGGGCCGGGAGGTCAAGGTATCGGGACCCGAGAAGACGGTGGATTTGGTTAGCTACCGAGTAGCCGACAAGACTGCGCCCTTCCTGGATTCGGTAACTCGGTGTCTGTGCGACGTGGTAAAGGAAGGAATTCCCAAGGAGCACGCGTATCGTACGGGAGGATTGTTCGAAGAAGAGGGCAACCAGTCGGCCTACGCGATGAAGGACGTCGGCAAGTTTGGGGTGACGGTTTCATTTGCGAGCATGAACAGCTTTACGATGACGGCGTCCAACCCGACCAACATGCCGGTGACGCTGGTGTTGGAGCCGGGCACGATCTGCACACCGGATATGTCGGACCAGCAGACGATGTGCACCACGAAGCGGGTCGAGTTGAGCCTGATGCCGAAAGGAAGCGGGACGGTGATGGTGCCGTTTGGCCCGATGGTTTTCGACCCTTCTTACGAGTCGGCTGAGGGGTACGGCGCGTGCATCAACATGCACAAGAAGATGCCGGACGGGACGGCGAAGTACACGCTTTCGCTATCGGATAATCCGGCGATCGTGCAGTTGGCGGACTTTGCCTCGCACGAACTAATTCAGGGTCCGTGGACGCAGACGCGGTTCTGGATCGTGTCGGACCATGCATCGCTGGACGAGGTTCGGAAGGTGCTGCTGCCGCGCCCGACGGAGGGGATTTACGTGCGGGGGCTGTACGATATCGCCAGCCACACGGACGTGGATTTGACGGATAAGGCTTACCGCAAGTGCATGGAGCCGCGGTTGATCGTGGGGTCGACGATTTCGAGAGACGGCACGGCGTGGTTTGTGCGAACGATGGCGAAGATCGATGCCAAGGGGTTTGGCGATTGGGTGACCAAGAACGCGAAGGCGTTTGCGCCGCTGTTTGCCGAGAAGACGGATAGCGTGGACTTTAAGCATGCGGTGGACGTGGAGTTGGCCCTAGGCGCGAGCGACGATGCATCGCTTCGGGCAGTGGCGCTGGACTATCTGCGAACGGCGGTGCCGGAGGCGAACCGAGCCGACTTCTGCAATGCGGGCGGATTGGACGATCTGGGAATGCTTTTGCAGGACGACGCGCTTCGCGCAAAGGCGTTGGAAGTGGCGGCGCTGTATCCGTATTCGCGGGTGAAGATGCCGCTGTGCAACCTGCCGGCATCGGCTTCCGGCGACGACAAAGCGATGGCGTCTGCGTTGATTAAGGCGCTGAAGGGCTGAGCATCGCCCGGTCGAGGGCGTCGAAGAACTCGTCGAGGGACTGAGTTTGCTTGACGGCGTCGAAGTAGGGGAAATCGCCGTAGAGTTTGGCGATTTTGACCCATTGCTTGAGGCGCATCACGGTGACGTGGGGCGGGCAGTCGGCGTAGAAGTCGCACTGCCGGACGAAGCCTCTGAGGGAGGTTAGCCAATCGATTCTGTCGGGGACGGACTTGCTGGTAAGGCCGAGTTCGCGAGCGGCTTGGAGCGGGAGGAGCGGGTTGGCGAGGGCTCCGCGGCCGATCATGAAGTGGATGCAACCGGTTTCGTCCTGGCATCGGCGGAAGTCGTCGATGGTCCAAATGTCGCCGTTGGCGACGACGGGGATGCTCAGTTGACGGCGGACCTCGCCGACCTTGGGCCAATAGACGGGCGGTTGGTAGCCCTGGACGCGGGTGCGGGCGTGGATGGTGAGCCACTCGGCGCCGCCTTCCTCGGCCATGCGGGCGGTTTCGAAGATGGACTCGATGTTGTCCCAGCCGAGGCGGACCTTGGCCGAAACGGGGATCGGCTTGGGGACGGCCTGGCGAACGGCGGAGACGATCTCGCGGATGCGGGGCGGACAACGGAGGATGGACGCGCCGCCATCGTGGCGATTGACGGTGGGGGCGGGGCATCCGAAGTTGATGTCGATGCTTTGCGCGCCAGCTTTGACGGCAATGACGGCGGACCGGGCCATGCGGTCGGGATCGCCACCGAGGATTTGGACCTGGACCGGCATGCCGGTTGGCGTGAGGCCGCCAGTGAGAAGTTCGGGGACGTCGCGGCGGAAGACCTTGGTGGGGAGGACTTCTATGCTGACGCGGAGGAATTCGGAGACGGCGAAGGAGAAGGCTCCCGACGCGCCTTGGTAGGCGCGCATTGGCGCGTCGGTGACGCCGTCCATCGGCGCGAGAACCAAAGCGGGTTGGTTGGGGCGAATCACTCCGCCCTTCAGTGTACTTAGGTTTCTATTTTTCAGCGAGGAGCTTGGTGACGAGTTGCGAGACTTCGCCCTCGCCGTTGTGGCCATTGAAATTCATTTCTCCGACCCACGAGCCGCGGACACGGCCATGCTTGTCGACCACGTAGAGGGTGGGCCAATACTCGTTGTTCCAAGCACGCCAGTTCTTGTTTTCGGGATCGAAGAGGACGGGGTACTTGATGCCGTACTGCTTGACGGCCTTTTGGACGTTGTTGAAGTCGCGCTCGGATGGCAGTTCGGGGGTGTGGATGCTGACGACTTGGACGCCGCGCTTTTGGAAGGTATCGGAGAGGCGCTGGACGGCGGGAAGGTTGTGCTTGCAGTTGATGCAGGCGAAGGTCCAGAAATGGACGAGCGTGATTTTGCCGCTCCGCGAGGCGATGGTGATCGGGGCGGCGGTGTTGAGCCATTGACCGCCGATGAATTCGGGCGCGGGCTTCATGGTTTGCTGTCCGAGAAGGACGAGGGCAAGACTGGGGATCATGGTTTCAGAATGCGGTTCTCGTCCGTTTAGTTCCAGTGTTATCGAAGAAATTTGACGGGGCCGAGGAGGCCGGATGGTTGGAGAGTGGATGACGGTTGGTAGGGGTTCCAGGTCGTGTGGGTGATGCGCTGATCGGCAGGAAGTTTGGAGTCGCCGATGAGGCGGTTTACCCATAGGTTGGCGACGGTGATTTCGAGCACATTGCCTTTGGATTTGAGGACGCCAGACGGGACAGAGAGCCGCCACGGGGCGCACCAGGCGACGCCGAGGTCGCGACCATTGAGGCGAACGCCGGCGATGTTTTTGACCTCGCCCAGCGAGATGGCGGTCGCCTTTTGCCAGGAGGTTGGGGCGTCGAACTGCTTACGGTAGATGGCCTTGCCCGAGTAATACTTGACGCTTTCGTCGGTCGAATGCGACCAGTCCATTAGGCTCGTCTCGATGGATTTTTTGGGGCCACCGAAGGTGGGGTCGAATTGGACTTCCCAGTTGCCAGTGAGGGTTGAGATGGGTGTGTAAGTCGGGAAATTGGCCTTCGCGGCTTGTGGGGCGGGTCCGGGAGTGAAGACGACGAAGCCGCTTTGCAGGCCGTCGAGGGAGACGGGGATGGTGGTCGTTTGGCCGGAGCGACGGAACGTGGGCAGAGTGCGGCGTTCGCCGGTCATCGGGTCCCACCACTGAGGCGAACCCTTGGCGATGCGGAAGGAAACGTTGCCGTGATAGGGTTTTGCGCTTCGGTTGGCGATGAAGTAGGCATCGACAGACCCGATTTTGCGGTGGCAGTAGCGGAGGGCGTCGCCGGACTCGATGTCGGGAACGACGCCGAGCTTTTGGCGAAGGATGCGCGAGGTGAAGTCGTAGCTCGGGTACATCGGGTTGAACGGGAACGAGTTGGATGAGAGATTCCAGGGGCTCATTTTCCAGTCGCCGAGGACTTTGGGTTTGTGGGGCGAAGGGAGGACGGTCCAGGTGTCGTCGGTGCGGACGGTTTGCGTTGTGCCATCGGTGAAGGTGATCACGAGGTTGGCAATGACGCCCGCGGGGTTGCTACCGGTGCCGACATTTTTGGCGTCGATTTGAATTTGGTTTTGGCCGTGCAGGATTTTGTCGGCGACATCGCTAACCTGGACACGGTTGAAGTCGGTCCCGCTGGCGACGTGCATCCCATTGACGCGGACAAGGATTTCGTTGTCGCCGGTAACGGAAAGGGTGGCGGACTGGATGTGCTTGCCGCGAGGGATGGCGAATGAGCGTCGGAAAACTTTGCTGGCGACGGGGGCTTCCTTGGCAGGGTCGCCTTCATCGGCCCATATCCAGTTCGCGCCTTCGAGGGTCGAACTGGATTGCTGGGGGACAGGGTCCTTGATGATGGCGTTTTTGCCGTTCCAGGCCGAAGCGGCGAACCAGCGAACCTGGTTGTCGCATTGCGGGAAGTCCGTGAGGCTAGGTGAGCGGTCGGGAGCGTTGCCGATGATGGTGACGCCCTGGTCCTTCAGCTCTTTGACTTTCTGCATGAGTGCGGGCGTCATAGTTTTGACTCGCGGGAGGACGAGCAGACGGTAAGACATGCCGTTGGGGAGGACGATGCGACCGTCCTTGGCGTGGGCTCGGTTGAGCAGGACGCTGGGGGCGCAGGCGTCGAAATTGTAACCTCGGCGGTCGCCCATTTCACCTAATAACGCGGACGGCGGAGCTTGGAAAACGTTCGGGGCGCCCTCGGGAAGGAGGTAAAGGACGTCGGCGACGGGGAGACCCTGGCGAAGCAGTTCCTGGCATCGGGCGATGTATCGGTGGTAGGGGGCGCTGAGGTCCCACCAGGTTTGGGTGCGCTCCCAATGGACACCGTAGGGACCCATGGTCATGCCGGGAAACTCGTCGAGTTTGGGCTGATGTTCGTACCGATGGAAGACGAATTTGTTGATGCCGGCGGCGAGGGCCCAGTCGCCCTGCTCCTTCATGGAGGCGGGATGTTGGAGCCAGGCGTCGCGGTCATCGGAGGTGAAACTTTCAGCAGCGACGACGGGCCTACCGTTGGTGTGGGCGACGGAGGACGCCTCGATGCAACTGTATTCGCAGGGGTAGCCGTAGCCTTTGGACCAAAACTCGCCGGAGGGGATATCGGCGGTTGTGCCGAGTTCGAGATCGGCGGTCGGGTTCATGTCGTAGGGCTCGACGGTGAGGTTTAGGCCGTATTGCCGAGCCTTCTTCTTGATCGTGCCCATGTGGTTTTGCTCGACTAACTCTTGGGCGGTTTGCCGGAGGTCCCACAGGAAACGCTCGCTCGCATCGATGTTGTCGACGACCTTGCCGGCCATGACCGGTAGGAATGGAACGGGATCGTAGCCGCGATGCTGTTTGAAGAGCTCCCGGAAGTGGGGCGACCAGTTTTGGGATCCCATCTCCCAACTATCGAAATGCAGGCCGACGAGGCCGAGGCCCGGTTCGTGATTTGGTCCAGCAGCGGCGACAATGGAATCGACGTAGGTTTTGAGATGATCGTCGATGCCAGCCGTTTCGAACTTATCGGTTTCGAAGCCGAGACCGGCTTCGGGGGCGGGGCGGGTGGTTTGCCCGGTGAGGGTTCGGCCAAAGCGGAGAATGGTCCATTTGCCCGCCGGAACCTGCCAGCGCAGAGTTCCATCGGACTCCATTTTGTCGGAGATGTCGAGCACCTTTTGGGAGTCAACGATGGCATCGAGCGGGACCTGCTGGTCGCTGGGGAAGATGTAGGGCTTGACTCCAGGTGAGGACGAGAAGGGAGCGCGGTAGACCAACGATTTCTCGTCGAGGCCGGAGATCGGGTTGTCTTCGTTGACGGCGGGGATGGCGAGTACGACCTCGTCTCGGTAGTAGTTTTGCCACTCCTCGCGGAGGTCGCCTTCGAGCGTATTGACTCCAAAGAATGGGTTTCGAGGCTTAGGTTTTGGGAGTACGCCTTCAAAGGTGGTTGGGCCTTGGACTTGAGTTTCGCTCGACACTAGGTGCTGCATGGCATGGTCGGGCGTGACCCAAGGTCCGCCGGTGCCGCACCAACCAGGGCCGGTGCCAAGCGAAATCTGCATGCCGAGGCGGTCGGCTTCGTCGATGGCGTAGCCGACCATCGACTTCCATTCGGGCGACATGTATTGGACGGGACCGCGGGGGATGCCGATGTTGACTTCGAGGAAGATGCCGCCGCCGATGCCGACTTTCTTCATGGCTTCGAGGTCGGCGGTCATGCCCTCGCGGGTCATGTTGCCTTCCATGAAGTACCAGTAGACCCAGGGGCGGGCAGAGTCGGGCGGAGTCTGGAAGTTTTGGTAGAGAGCGGATTCTGACTGACGATGGAGGAGCAGGGCGAGCCAAATCGTCGTCATCATTTTCAGAACACCCTACCCGACGGGGTGGGCAAAATGTGTGCCTACTTGGCTTCCCAGACGCGAAGTTCAACGATATGGACTGAATCGTTGGCGCTACCTTTCAGCATATTCGCCTTGACGAAGCGGATGGGCCGGGCCTCGAATTTATGTTCGTCGCCTTGGGCGGTCGCGGGTGTGGTGTTTTTGCTCCGGTCGACGAGGGTGGTCCAGTTCTGGCCATCCGGGCTGACGTCGATGGTGTATTGGTAATAGCGTTTGCCGTCCCAGTAGGGGAAGAGCTCGATGCGATCGACGGAATAGGTTTTGCCGAGATCGACGGCGAGCCATTGAGGCGCGGGACCGGCCCACCAACTCGAGGTGAGGTCGAGGTTGTCATCGACGGCGAGTTGGGGTTCCTGAGGATGTTGGGTGCCGGACGAACTGTAAACCCGCTTGTTGGTGGCCAGGTTGGGCTGTTTGGGTGGCACAAAGTAATAGGTGGTCGAGGATTCGAAGCTCTTGGATTGGCCGTCGAACACGGCGGCGCGGATGGTGGTGGTTTGCGAGACGGCGATGGCGGAAGCGTATTTGGGCGAATCGGCAGTCGGCGGGGTGCCATCGATGGTGTAGCGGATGTCGCCTTTCTTTTTGGTGGCGAGTTCGACGGTGATCGGTTTGGAAAAGGTGGGGATGTCGAAATCGTCGGGCCCGGGCTGATCTAGCCCAGTGGCAGTGAAGTCCACGGGCGAGATGAGCAGGCCGAGAAGTTCGTCGGTGTGCTTGAGGCGGGTGGCGAAGTCGTCATAGCCTTCGTTGAAGGCGGGATTCCAGATGCGTTCGGACATGGCCGGAACGACGCGCCGAAGGTTGGTGATTTCGAGATATTCGGGCTGTTCCCAGGCGCAGATTTGGGCGCCGAGGATGTTTTTGCGATCGGTGGCGGCGACCCAGCCGGTGGCGGCGTAGACGTTGGAGAATCGGCCGAACATTGCCGGGTTCCACTCATAGACTTTTTGGGGCGACCAGACGTGCTTGTTGACGACGTAAAGCGGAGTCCATGCTGCGTTGATGACGGTGTAGCCGTCAGCGAGGAGGTCGGTCGGCTGGTAGTAGGCGGACTCGAATTCCATGACGAGAACGTCCTTGGGGATCGGGAATTTGGAGTCAGGATTTCGGGTGAAGCCCTCCCAGGCGATGAGTTGTTTGCCGCGCTTTTTGACCATGTCGTCGACCTGGCCGATGAAGTGGCGGAACAGTTCACCTTGGGATTTTGGGGGAAGGTCGAGTTGTTTGAAGGCGGCCTGGAAGTCGGCGTTTTGGTCGGCGTAGGTCATGTCGGCTTCGTCGCCGCCCATGTGGAAGTAGGGCGAGCTTTTGAAGACGTCGCAGACTTCGCCGATGAGAGTGTCCACGGCTTCGACGGCCTTGGGGTTGGCAAAGTTGATGGTCGAGCCGTGTTCGTACGGCTTGGTGCCGGCGATTTTGAAAAGCTCGGGCATGGCGCGGACGAGGGCGGCGCTATGGCCAGGTAGATCGATTTCCGGCACGATGGTGACGGCGCGGTCGTCGGCGTACTGCACGAGGTCTTCTAGCTGTTGCCGGGTGTAGGCGGGTCCGCCGTTTTGGGTGTCCTGGTTGATCTTGGGGAACGCTTGGCTCGGGAAGGTGAAGGCTTGATCGTCGGATAGGTGGAGTTGGAGGTAGCGGGTTTTGTAGAAGCGGCAGAGTTCGACGCACTGCTTGAGGGTTTCGATGCTGTGGTACTTGCGGGCGACGTCGATCATGAGCCCACGATAGGCGCTGGCGGGCTTGTCTTCAATGACATTGAGGGGTAGGACGAGGCCGGTTTTGAAGGGGCGGACGACCTGGAGGAGGGTGGCGGTGGCCATCGCGACGGCCTGGTAGGAGCCGCCTTCGATGATGGCGTGGGCGCCGATGGTGAGGTGGTATTCCTCGGGAGCCATCGTTTTGTCGATTTTGAGGCGGATGGTGCCGGATTGCTCGGTTTCGACTTTCCAGGTGACGCCGAAGGCCTCTTTGGCCTCGGCGGCGAGGACGGGGCCGATTCGTTCGAGCCCCTTTCCGCAGGAGATGGTGGTCTCGGTGGGGAGAAACATTTGGGCCGCGCCTTGGGAGGCGAGCGGGGGCATTGGCACGACTTTGGGTCGAGGGGAGGTTTGCCAAGCGAAAAACAGAGCGATCGTGGAGATCACGGTTTTAATTTACAACTTTTTTGAGTTGGGAGTTGGGAGTTGGGAGTTGGCCCCGATGAATCGGGGTCTTCGCCTCGCTACGAGAGTTGGGAGTTCGATGTTGTCTATCCCTCGGTTCAATTCTCTCACCCTCCACAACATTCCTGCCTTTGTGGCAGTCATCGTTGCGGACCCTCTTTCGCCAAGGGGTTGCCTCGTTGCGCGGAGATTGCAATTTGGATTTTAGGTGGGGAGGACCGATCGTCCATCGGGAAGGCGGCCACAGTCGTCGTCCTTGGGTCAAGCCTTCGGCTGGGCTTCGCCCGGGTCGTCCCGATATTTGGGACTCCCTGGATTTTGACTGTTTTCGGATAAACCCCGGGGTGCAAGCACCCCGGGCTCGTGTCTTAAACTCTTTGTGATGGTCCTCCCGAGGACGCTCGGGTGGTGGAAGGTGAGCACGTCCTGGGCTATGTGTTTTGAACCCGCAACTTAGATATGAGGCCCCTTCCACCCAGTCGCCTTTCAAACCCGCAC